>QGUO01000704.1 GCA_003242495.1 Pseudomonadota bacterium
CTTCCACTCCGCCGTCCTTCTTTGCCAGGACGACAGCAAGACCTACGGGCTGCTGCTGGGCATCCGGGCGGAGGAGTCCGTCAACCGGTACCGGAGCGTGGCGCGCCGGCAGGGGGATAACTGGATCACGCCTTCGCAAGTGAAGCCGAATGTCTACCTTTGCCGGCCGATCTATGACTGGACGGTGCGGGATATCTGGACGGCCACGTACAAGTTCGGCTGGGACTATAACCGGTCCTATGACAAGATGACCAAGCTCGGGGTGCCGATGCGCCAGCAGCGCGTGACGGTGCCGTTCCACCAGCTGACCTATGTCAACACCTGGTACTTCCCGAAGATTTGGCCCGAGTTCTGGGAGCGGGCGCTGGACCGGGTGCCCGGGGCCCGGGCGGCCGTCCTCTATAACCACACGTCCCTTTACAGCGGCATCGGACGGCCGAAGGAGGGCTATACCTGGCAGGACCTGATCCGCTATTACCTGAGCCGCTGGCCGCCGCGGGAGCGCAAGATTCTGGCCGACTACATACAGAGCCTGATCCGGTCCCATTACCGCTACCGCAAGGGTCCCATCCCGGAAGACGAGCCGGGCTACATGGTGACGTGGAAGCGGCTGGCGCTCATCGCCAAGCAGGGTGACTTCGAGCAGAGGAACACGATGTATACCATGTTGCGCTCGGGGGAGGGGGAGCTGTGAGTGGACTCCATCCGGTGGAGCAAGTGCAGTGGGTGCCGGTCGAGAAGCTGAAGCCGAATGACTATAACCCCAACTACGTGCCGCGGCCGGAGCTGGAGCTGCTTTACAAGTCCATCAAGTATGACGGCTGGACGCAGCCGATCGTGGTGGACGAAGAGTTCAACATCGTAGACGGTTTCCACCGCTACAAGGTGGCGAGCACGCACCCGGACATCCTGCGGGATGGCTGCGTGCCGGTCGTCATCCTGCGGGGCAAGAGCCGGGCGGAGAAGATGGTGTCGACCGTCCGGCACAACAGGGCCCGGGGGAACCACGAGATCATGGCAATGGCCGACATCGTGGCCTCGCTGAGCGAGCACTACACCGATGAGCAGATCGCCGACATTCTGGGCATGGAGCAGGAGGAGATCGACCGCCTGAAGGACCGACGGAACGCGCCGGAGATCTTTGCCGTCCAGGAGTTCTCGCGGGGATGGATCCCGGACCATACGCCGGACCTGGACCCGGTGCTGAAGCGAACCAAGCACAAGCGGGCGAAGAGGCCGTGATCGGGTCATGCGGATCGAGCGCATTCCGGTAAGCAAGATCAAGCGGCTTACGGGCCAGAAGGCGGAGAGGGTGCCGCCGCCAGCGGCAGCCCGTGAAGCGCGATGAACCCGGAGGCCGAAAGGGCGCCTTGGGAGCGTCAGCCGGGCGAGCCGACCCGGGCCTACGCCGCCTTCTGCCGGTACCGTGACATGCCGGCGAGTGAGCGGTCCCTGAGGGCGGTCGCGGACCGCCTGTATGGACCCAGCCGTACGACGAAAGTACCAAAGACGCTGGCACGCTGGAGCGCCCGCTGGCGGTGGGTGGAGCGGGCAGCGGCCTGGGATGAGGAACAGGACCGGCGGGCTCGGGAGGCGCAGCTGAAGGCCATTCAGGAGATGCGAGAGCGCCATGCCCGGGAGGCCATGGCGTTGCAGCAGAAGGCGCTTCAGCGGCTGAAAGACATGGACCCTAACGAGCTATCACCCGAGGCGGTCCTGCGCTACTTCGTGGAGGCCGCCAAGTTAGAGCGGGTATCGCGGGGCGAGCCCGAGACGATTCAGGAGCAGCGCCATGACTGGGTATCGGCGGTCCTTGAGCTGTGGTCAAAGCGGCAGGCGCAGACGCGCCCGGAGGAGGCAGAGGGTGACGGCGCATGATATACGCGAGGCCCCGGCTCATGGACGCCATCGCTCACTACATCCGGCGCCCCGGCGACTTCGTGCGGGACGTGCTGCGGGCCGAGCCCGACCCGTGGCAGGAGGAAGTGCTGCAGGCGCTGGCCCGGGGCGAGAACGTGGTGGTCCGGTCCGGTCACGGCGTCGGCAAGACGGCCGTGGCCGCCTGGGCCATCCTGTGGAAGCTGGCCTGCTTTCCGCGGGCCAGGGTGCCGGCCACGGCGCCCACGCAACACCAGTTGTATGACATCCTCTGGCCGGAGGTCGGGCTGTGGATTGAGCGGGGCGGGCTGCATGACCTGTTTGAGTGGACGGCCACCCGCGTGGCGGTAAAGGGCTATGAGAAGTTGTGGTTCGCGGTGGCCCGGTCCTCTAACCGGCCGGAGCGGCTGGCCGGCCAGCACGCGCAACACCTGCTGTACGTGGTTGACGAGGCCTCGGGGATTGAGGACGTAACCTGGCAAGTGATCGACGGCGCCCGAACCACGGACGGCGCCGTGATCCTCGCCATAGGAAACCCCACCCGCCGGAGCGGCGGGTTTTTTGATGCGTTCCACCGGCACCGCAAGTTCTGGCGGGCGTGGAGGGTGTCATCGGAGACGTCGCCCCGCGTTTCGCGGCAGTGGGTGGAGGAGATGCGCGAGAAGTGGGGTGAGGATTCGGACGTCTACCGGGTCCGCGTGGCCGGCGAGTTCCCACGCGGCGAGGCCGACACGTTCATCCCCGTGGACCTCGTGGAGGCCTGCATCTTCCTGGACGTACCGGAGGGCGGGCCGGCCGAGCTGGGGGTGGA
>QGUO01000509.1 GCA_003242495.1 Pseudomonadota bacterium
ATCCAGTCGCGGACGCCACGCTGCCTGTGGGCACTCGAGGAAGCGGGCGTTGCCTACGAGCTGGTGCCGGTGAACTTCCTGGCCGGAGATGCTCAGACGCCCGAGTTCCTCGCCGTGAATCCCAACGGCAAGGTCCCGGCGCTGGTCGACGGTGACCTGAGACTGTGCGAGTCGATGGCCATCAATCTGTACATCGCGCGCAAGTACGCTCCGTCGCTCATGCCGGCGTCGTTGGCCGAGCAGGCGCAGGTCGACCAGTGGAGCTACTGGGGCGTGACCGAGCTGGAGCCGCACCTGACCACCATCCTGGTCCAGAAGCTGTTCGTCCCTGCGGACCAGCGTCAGCCGGCCGCGATCGAGCAGGCGACCGCCAGCCTCGAGCGACCGTTGAAGGTGCTCGATGCGCATCTGCACGGGCAGCCGTACCTCGTGGGCACGCAATTCACCATTGCCGACCTGAACGTCGCTGCGGTGCTGCTCACGGCCAAGGCGATCGACTTCGATTTGAGCGGCTACCAAAACGTCGCCAAGTGGCTCGCCGCCTGCCACGACCGGCCTGCCTTGCAGAGAGCCATGGCGCGCTGAGTCGCAAGGCAGCTACGCGCACGGGGCGCATCGACCGGCGAGGGGCTGCAGCATGAGGGTGCAGCCCTCACGCCTGTTTGCGCCGCGGGCGCCTCATCCCGCCAGACAGCGCCATCGACATAAGGATGGTTGCTCTCGAGCCGCTATCCAGGGATGTTCGGCCCCGGCATCCCGAGTGGGCACACAAAGCGCAACGGCCCTGGATGAGATTTGCTCCCGGGCCTGGCACCCGAGCAGCGCCGGCCCTCATTTCAACAGTGCTGGAAGCCACAGCGAGAGCTGCGGCACATAGATGACGACGATCAGCACCGCCAACGCCGCCAGATAGAACGGCCAGATCGAGCGCAGGGTCCGGGTGACGCTGATTTGGCCGATGGCGCTGCCCACGAAGAGCACCGAGCCCACCGGCGGCGTGATCAGGCCGATGCCGCCGGTCAGGATCAAAATCACCCCGAAGTGCACCGGGTCGACGTCGAAGGCGCGGGCCACGGGCAGAAAAATCGGCGTGCAGATGATGATGAGCGGCGCGAGATCCATGAAAGTGCCGAGGATCAGCAGCACGATCATGATCAGCAGCAGGACGACATACTTGTCGTGCGCGACGGCGGTCAAGACGTCGACGGTCGCGGACGGTACTTGCAGGTAGGCGAGCAGCCAGCCGAAGGACGCGGCCGAACCGATGACGAACAGGATCAGGCCGGTGGTCCGCACCGCACCGGTGCAGGTTTCCAGGAAGCTCTCGAGCGACAGCGTCCGATAGACGATGCCTGTGACCAGCAGCGCGTACAGCACCGCGATGGCCGCGCTCTCCACCGCGGTGAACACCCCTGCCCGGATGCCGATGAAGATGAGGGCCACGAGCAGCAGTCCGGGCAGCGCCGACACGAAACGCCGCAGCAGCGCAAAGAAACCCGGGAACGGCTCGATGGCATAGCCGCGCCGCCGCGCAAGCAGCCAGCCGGTCATCATGACGGCTGCCGTCATGGCGAGCGCCGGCAGGATGCCGCCGGCGAACAGATCCAGGATGGAAATCGAGCCCCCGGCAGAGGCGGAATACAGGATGAGATTGTGGGAAGGAGGCACCAGCAGCGCCACCAGCGCGGCCGTGATCGAAACGTTTACCGCGAAATCGCGGTCGTAGCCCCGCTTGATCATCTGCGGAATCATGGTGCCACCCACCGCGGAAACGTCGGCGATGGCCGAGCCCGAGACGCCGCCGAAGAACAGGCAGGCGAGCACGTTCACCTGCCCGAGGCCGCCGCGCATGCGCCCGACCAGCGCGGCGGCGAAGGAGATCAGCCGCTCGGAAATGCCGCCGCGCAACATCAGCTCGCCCGCGAAGATGAACAAGGGAATGGCGAGCAACGAGCTGGTCCCGGCGCCGGCTGCCGTCTGCTGCACCACCACGAGGGGTGGGAGCTCCAGATACAGGACCGTGGCGAGCGCTGCCGAGATCAGCGCAAAGGCCACCGGCACCCCGGTCACGAGCAACAGGGCGAGCAGACCGAACAGAATTGCGATAGCCATGGTACCGGCGCCGCTCAGGTCGTGAGTGAATGCGCCGCAGGCGCGCTTGCGTGGGCCATGTTTTATCCCCGTGCCGGCGGAGACTCGGGTGTGTGCGACGTCGGCGTCCGCGCCGATTCCCGCGGCGCCGGCGCGCCGGGAGCAGATTGCGATGTCGCGGGGCCGGCAAGGGGCAGGTCGCGCTCGACCAGGATCCGGTCGGCAGCGAACAGCGCGATCAGTGCGCCGCCCAGGCACAGCGGCAGAAAGACCATGCCCTGGGGCAGCGGCGCCCCCGGCAGCCGCACATCCCAGCCATCCATGAACATCTGCCCACCCCGGATGGCCAACAGCAAGCCGATGCCGACCGCGACCAGCCGCGTATAGACCCGCAACGCGCGCCGCACCCGGGGCGAGGCGGTCTCGATCAGAAGAAAGAACCCGAAATGCGCCTCGCGATGCACGCCGACCGCGGCACCGAACATCATGATGGTGCTCATCAGCAGCAGCGCCACGGGCTCGGTCCAGCTGGGTGATGCGTTCAGCAAGTAGCGGGCGAACACCTGCCAGGCCTGCACGACGGCCAGGCCGACCA
>QGUO01000088.1 GCA_003242495.1 Pseudomonadota bacterium
CGGACGAGCGATTCACCCGCTCGGCGAACGGCTTGCTGAAGGCCGCCGGAATGTGCTGCGAAATCCCGATCGCCGGGGCGTCCGGGGGCAGTGCGCCCAGCAGCTCGCGGATGGCTTCGGTGCCGCCGGTCGAGGCGCCGACCGCCACGATGCGATCGGTGGTACGTAACACGCGTCGCGGAGCGGCGGGGGGCAGAACTGCATCGACACTGCGCCGCGGACCGGCCTGCGGGATCGCACGCATCGCACCCGTCGCCTGGACAGGCGGCGCAGACGCCGTCGGGTACACCCGCGCCCGTGCGGCCATTTTGACTTTCGCGATCAGCTCATCGGCGTAATCGGCGAGGGTGCCGGATACGTCGACCTTCGGCTTGGCGACGAAGTCGACCGCACCGAGCTCGAGCGCCCGCAACGTGACGTCGGCGCCACGCTGGGTCAATGAGGACACCATCACGACCGGCATCGGCCGCAAGCGCATCAGGTTATCGAGAAAGGTGATGCCGTCCATGCGCGGCATTTCCACGTCGAGGGTGATCACGTCGGGGTTGAGCTGCTTGATGCGCTCGCGCGCCGCATACGGATCGGCGGCCACGCCCACCACTTCGATCTCCGGGTCGCGGCTGAGCATTTCGCTGAGGAGCTTGCGGACCAGCGCGGAGTCGTCAACGATGAGTACCTTGATCTTCACAGGCATGGTTCTCGTTCCTCGTTGGACTTGGGTCGTGGCAGCCCCCCACTCGCGGCGCGAGCACCGGACGGCGCAGCGCAGCACATGCGCTTACCGCGCAGAGGCCGCGCCGGGCTGCTGGGCCACGCCGCCTCCCATGGGGCAGGCCGCATCCCGGTTCCTCGCTCCGGGTCGATTCCGCGGCTGATTGCACTGCCCAGGCACATATCAGAAAAGATCGATTTCGCCGGCAAGCGGCGCGCGCTCCAGTCCCTTGAGGTAGCTCTGCTCGTGCGAGCCCACGTCGGCGCTGTGCCGTGCAGTGAGATACTTGACGCGCACGCGCCCGCTCATGGGGAAGTACTGCACGTGCCGCGGACAGGTATCGCCCACGTCTTCGGAGACCACGCGCAATCCCTCCTGCCTGAGAAACTCCCGCACGAACGTCACGTTGAGATTGCCGACATCCGAGAGGCTCGACAGCACCCGCCCGCCGCCGAAGATCTTCACCTCGAGCTCCGCCCGGGTGCCACCCGCCCGCAGGATGCGGTTGATCAGCTGCTCCATCGAGGCCGAGCCATAGCGCGTGGCGCGGCTGGCGAGACTGCCCCAGGTGTCATAGCCGTGTCCGCTGGGCCGCGGCAGCATGAAATGATTCATGCCGCCGATGCGCAGCCGTGGGTTGCGAATGCATGCCGACACGCACGAGCCGAGCACGGTATCGAGCACCTCGTCCTTGGAGGTGACGTAGCACCCTCCCGGCAGGAGCTTGACCACGATCTGCCCGGCGGCGTTGCGATACCGACGCACATTTGCGTGCTCCGATCGGGCATTCGCGGAACGGACGGCGAGGGGCTCAGCCGCCATCGCGGCCCCCGGTCACCTTGCGGTAAACGGTCTTGCCGACCAGGCGGAACGGCCCGTTGGCACTGTGGATGGACTCCGAGTGCCCGAGGCAGAGATAGCCTCCGTCCACGAGCAGATCGGCGAAACGCTCGAGCAACCGCTCGCGTGTCGGCTGGTTGAAATAGATCATCGTATTGCGACAAAAAATGACGTCGAAGGGGCCGCGCATCGGCCATGGATGTAGCAGATTGAGCGAGCGGAACGTGACCAGCCCGGCGATCTGTGCGCGCACGCGCGCATATCCGGCCAGCTCGCCGCTTCCCTTGAGGAACCAGCGACGCAGCCGGGCTTCGGACACCGTGGACAGCCGCTCGAGTGGGTAGACTCCCTGCGCCGCGGTGCTGATCACATTGCTGTCGATGTCGGTTGCCAGAATCTTGAGGTCCCAGCGAGGCGCGGCCGGCAAGGTCTCGGCCGCCACCATGGCGATGCAGTAGGCCTCCTCGCCGGTGGAGCAGCCGGCCGACCAGATGCGAATGCGCCGGCTCGCCTGGTTGCGCTCGAGCGCCTCCGGCAGCATGTAGCTTGCGAGCGCGTCGAAATGGTGTTTCTCGCGGAAGAATGCCGTCACGTTGGTCGTGATGGCATTGATCAGGCGGACGAGCTCCTCCGGACCGGCCTCGCGCACGAAATCGCAATAGGCGGCGTAGGACTGCATGCCCAGTTCGCGCAGCCGGCGCGCGAGCCGGCCCTGGACGAGCTGACGCTTGTTCGGTCCGAGCACGATGCCGGCATTCACGCCGACCACGTGGCGGATGAACTCGAACTCCTTGTCCCCCAGAACGGGGGCGACAGTGCTCGCTGCAGGGGTTGCTGGCGCGTTTGTGGCGAACTCGTTCGCAGGCGTCGGCATTCCCCTCGCTTCCACCTTCAGCCTGTCGCAGGCAGCGCCTGCATTTCGGTGACATCCGCGCCGATGAGCCGGTCGATGTCGAGCAACATCACCATGCGCCCGGACACGGCCGCCAGGCCCTCGATGAACTCCGTGCTCACATGCGCACCCAGCTCGGGAGCAGGCTTGACGTCCTCGACTGCAACGTCCATCACATCCGAGACGCCGTCGACCACCACCCCGAAATCGCGCCGACCGAGCGGCGACTCCACCGACAGGACGATGATCACCGTGAGCGGCGTGTACTCCGCGAGCTCGAGATTGAAGCGCATGCGCAGATCCACGATCGGAACGATGGAGCCGCGCAGATTGAGCACGCCCAAAACATGGGCAGGTGCCTGCGGAATGCGCGTGACCGGCGACCAGCCACGGATCTCCTGCACCCGCAGGATGTCCACCCCGTAGGTCTCGTCGCCCAAGGTGAACGTGAGCACCTGGTGCGAGCCGGCCTTGGCGGCGGCATGCCCCCCATCCTGCGCCGTGGCATGAACTTGCGTCGTCATCGAAACTCTCCAGCTCGATATCTGATGACTCGATCCCCGTCCGGATCCATCGTGTGACCCGCTCTCGTCGAGCGCGCTGCGCTGCCTGGACGCCGCTCGCCGGATTGTGTCGATGATTACACCGCATCACACCGGTTATCGGCCGCCGCCGCAGTCGCCCTAATCGGGGCAACTCTCAATCTGACGTAAGGGAGCGACCGCCATTATGGCGGCGCGCCCTGTCCGGTCAGAACTCCTGCCAGACGCTGTCGTCGCCGCTCGCCTTGGCGAGCGGAGCCGGCGCGGCGGAGGCCGTGGCAACCGGCACCACCGGCTTGCGCGCCGTGGTGGCGAGGCGCACCGGGGCCGGACGCGTGCTCGGCGCCGGGCTCGCGCTGGTCTGCGCGGCCGGCGCAGGCGGGCGATAGGCCGTCTGCGCAGTCTTGAAGTAGCCGATCTGCGCGACCAGCTCGTTCGACTGCTGCTCCATCGCCTTGCTGGCGGCGGAAGCCTGCTCGACCAGGGCGGCGTTCTGCTGGGTCACGTTGTCCATCTGCGTGACGGCGTTGTTCACCTGCTCGATGCCGGCGGACTGCTCCTCGCTGGCCGCGGCGATCTCCGCGACGATATCCGTCACTTTCTTGACGCTCTCCATGATCTCCGCGAGGGTCCTGCCGGACTCGTCGACCAGCGCCGAGCCGCCCTTCACCTTCTCCACCGAATCATTGATGAGTTCCTTGATCTCCTTGGCCGCGCTGGCGCTACGCTGTGCAAGGTTGCGCACTTCGGTGGCGACCACGGCGAACCCGCGGCCCTGCTCGCCGGCGCGCGCCGCCTCCACGGCCGCGTTGAGCGCCAGGAGGTTGGTCTGGAAGGCAATCTCGTCGATGACGCTGATGATGTCGGCGATCTTGCGGCTTGCGGCGTTGATCTCGCCCATGGCGCTGATGGCACGCTGCACCACCGCGCCGCCCTTCTCGGCCTGCTCGCGGGCGCCCACGGCGAGCTGATTGGCCTGGCGCGCGTTATCCGCGTTCTGCTTCACCGTCGCGGTCATCTCCTCCATGCTCGAGGCGGTCTCCTCGAGGGCCGCCGCCTGCTCCTGCGTGCGCTGCGAGAGATCGTCGTTGCCGTGCGACAGCTCGCGCGCCGCCTCGCCCACCGCATCGGCGCTGGCGCGCACGCCGCCGACGATCTCCACCAGCTTGGTGTCCATGCGCCGCAAGGAGTCGAGCAGGCGGCCGAGCTCATCCTGACTGTCGACGACGATGTGGTTGCCCAGCTCGCCGTCGGCGATGCGATCGGCCACGTTCACCGCGGCATTGAGCGCGCCGGTGATGGAGCGCACCAGCATGAACCCGAAGAACACGGCGAGACCGCTGCCCAGCACGATCCCGCCGATGATGATCACCCGGTTGCGGTCGAAGGCCACCTCGGCGGCGGTTCGCATCTCATGGGCGACCTCGATCTGGGCCGTCAGCAGCTTGGCGGCGGCCTCGTCCATCGAGTCGTACGACGGACGCGCCTGCTCGATGAGCAGGCTCTCGGAGCGGTTGAACGAGCCTTCCTGTCCCGCCCGCAGGGCCTGCTCCACCTGGTGCAGAACCTCCTTGCCATGACGCTCGAACTGATCGACGAGCTCGCGTTCGCCGGCGGTGAGCTCGGTCTCGGCGAGCTGCGCCCAGACGCGCGCGACCTTGCTGTTGCGCTCGCGCAGTTCGTCTAGCGCCCGCGCAAGCTCACTCGTGTCCTGGCGAATCACCACGTCCTCGGCTCTCATGAGGATGTCGCGGACGTGCGCCGACGCCTCTCCGACCCAGCCGGTCGGGACCAGCCGGTTCTCGAAGATGGAGTTGAGCTGCGTGTTGCTCGACTTCGCGCCGCTCAGCCCCAGCACGCCGACCGCGACCATGATGATCGCGACCAGCGACAGCGCGGCATACAATCGCGCCTTCACACTCATGTTGATCAGTCTCATGACAGCACCTTGCTCTTCATTCGATTCTCAAAATCGTTGATCGCCGAGACGCGACGGCTGCAACCGGGCGCTCTCAGGCCGCCGCCCGCTGTGCGGCGGCACGGATCAGCCCCGGCACGTCCAGGATGAGCGCTACGGCTCCATCGCCCAAGATGGTCGCGCCGGAGACGCCTTCGACACGGCGGTAGTTGGTCTCGAGCGACTTGATCACCACCTGCTGCTGGCCGAGCAGATCGTCGACGAAGATGCCGACGCGACGCCCCTCGCCCTCGACCACCATGATGAGTCCCTCGTGCAGCTGCGTGGCCCGCGGCTTGATGCCGAACACCTCGTGCAGGCGCACCACCGGCACGTAATCGTCGCGGAACCAGAACACCTCGCCTTGCCCGGCCACGCGGTTGACCATGCCGGGCTTGAGCTGCAGCGATTCAATGATGGTGATGAGCGGCACGATGTAGGTTTCGGTGCCCACCGAAACCGATTGGCCGTCCACGATGGCGAGCGTGAGCGGCAGCGTGATGATGAAGCGGGAACCCTTGCCCGGGGTGGAGCGCACTTCGATGTTGCCACCCAGCTCCTTGATGTTCCGGCGCACCACGTCCATACCGACGCCGCGCCCGGAAATATCCGTGGCCTGGTCGGCGGTGGAAAAACCAGCCATGAAGATCAGCTCGTAGATCGCCTCGTCGGAGAGCGCATCGTTGGGCCCGACCAGGCCGCGCGCCTGCGCCTTGGCGAGAATGCGATCGCGATCCAGGCCGCCGCCGTCGTCGCACACCTCGACCGTGATGTTGCCGCCCTTGTGGTAGGCCACCAGGTGAATCGTGCCGGTGGGGGGCTTGCCGGCCGCCACGCGCGCCTCGGGCAGCTCGATGCCGTGGTCGACGCTGTTGCGCACCAGGTGCACCAGCGGATCGCCGATCTTCTCGAGCACGGTCTTGTCGAGCTCGGTCTGCTCACCGGTGACCTTCAGATCGACCTGCTTGCCGAGCCGCTGGCTCAGATCGCGCACCATGCGCGGAAAGCGGCTGAACACGAAGCTGATGGGCAGCATGCGCACCCGCATGACACTCTCCTGCAGCTCGCGCACGTTGCGCTCTAGCTGTGCCAGCCCGGAGCGCAGCTGATCGGCGGCCATACCGGAGATCTGCCCGCCGAGCTGACTGAGCATCGACTGGGTGATCACCAGCTCGCCCACGGTGTTCATCAGCTCGTCGATCTTCTCGGTGCTCACCCGGATGGAGCTGCCGTCGCCCAGCCCCTGCTTGGGCACATCGACATGCTCGCCGCCGCCAGCCGGCCGCGCCGCCTCGGCCGGCCTGGCTGCCGCCCGCGCTGCCGGCGGTTTCGCCGCCTCGGACGGGGCCGGCGTCGACGCCGGTTCCGACGGGCTGGATGCCGGTCCCGGGCTCGCTGTCGCTGTCGCCGCGGCAGCCGGGGCGGCCGCCGCATCGCCCTGCGCGGGACTCGCTGCGGGCTCCGCCGCAGCCTGCGCCGCGGCCTCGTCGTGGATCTCGAGCTCGCAATCGCCTTCGGCCCAGTCGAACACCTGATCGATCGCGTCGCGTCCCGCCTCAGTGGTGAGCGTCAGATCCCAGGCGAAATAGCAGGCCTCGGGGTCGAGCTCATCGAGCTCGGGGAGCGCCTGCGCGTCGAGGACCACGTCGAGCGTTCCGAGCTCCGCCAGCTCACGCAGCATGCGCAAGGGATCGTTGCCGTGCGCGAACAGCTGCGGGTAGGGTCGAAAGGCGATGCGCCAGCGATGCGCCGGGCGCTCGGCCTGTGACTCGGGGGCAGCCTGCGAAGGCGCGGCGGGTGCCGCCTCCGTTTCCGCCCCCCGGGCCCCGGCGTCAGGCGCCGCCCCGACGGGTGCCCGCCCCTCCCCCCTTTTCGCGGTCGCCCGCTCCCGGGCCGACTGCAGGTCCGCGACACGCTGGGCATCGATCGGCGTCTTGTGCTGCACGGCCCGCAGCATCTCGCGCATCACATCCACCGACTTGAGCAGCAGATCCGTGATGGCGCGGGTGACCTGCATGCGATTGGCCCGCAGCTCGTCGAGCAGCGTCTCGCAACTGTGCGTGAACGATGCGACTTCGGAGAAGCCGAACGTGGCGCTGCCGCCCTTGATCGAGTGCGCCACGCGGAAAATGGTGTTGATCAGCTCCGGATCAGGCGCGCCGACGTTCAACTCGAGGAGGGAAGCCTCCATCGTGTCGAGCGCCTCGAAACTCTCGTCGAAGAAGGCGTCGTGGAACTGCGCGAGATCGAGCGTCATGGTCTTATCTCAGGACGCGCTGCATGGTGGCGACCAGTTGCTCGGGGTCGAACGGCTTGACGATCCAGCCCGTCGCCCCGGCTTCCTTGCCCTCGCGCTTGCGCTCGGGCGAGGACTCGGTGGTCAACATCAGAATGGGGGTGTGTCGATAGGCTTCTGCGTTGCGCAGCGCGCGGATCAGCTCGATGCCGTTCATGCCCGGCATGTTCACATCGGCAAGCACCAGGTCGTACGAGGATTGCCGTGCGAGCTCCAGCGCCGTGGCAGCATCCTTCGCCTGGGTGACTTCGAACCCTGCCTGCGACAGCGAGATGCGTACCATGTTGCGCATCACCGCCGAATCGTCCACCGCCAGCACCCGAATCATGCCGCTGCCTCCCCGGCGACTTCCGGTCGACCGAGCAGCGTCGCGGCGCCGAGCAGCCGTACCGCTTCGTCGAAATTCTGTGAGGTCCCGAGCCACTCCACCGGCCGCTGCTCATGCTCGCGGCGTTTGACGAATGCGCAAAGCAGCTGCAGTGCCGCCGTGTCGATGCGCTCGACCGCGCGCGCGTCCACGGCGGCGTGGGTTTCGCGGGCGGCCGTGCAGAGCTCGACCTTCAGCGCGGCGGCCTCGCGCACGGTGCAGCTCGAGGGCAGGACCACGACATGCGCCGTCGGCTCCGGCGTCTCCGTAGAGGCTGCCTGGTCGGTTGCGGCCGCCTGTTCGGCAGGCGCCTCCCCGGCCACCGACGCGCCCGCTCCGCCTTCGCCGGTTGCGACCGCTGCCTCGGCAGGCGCCTGCCCAGCGGTTTCCGTGGAAGTGTCCATCTGCTCGGCCTCGGCGGACGCGGCGGCAGGCGTCTCCTCGGACGGCGCCGAGCGCCGTGCGCGACGGGAAGAACGTTTGGTGGTTTGCTTCTTCATGGGAAAGCGAAAGCGGATCGAGTGCCGGGACTCGCGGCGCAAATTCAGAGAACCGCTTCTCCTATCGGCACTTGGAGCACCACCTTTAGCTGAACTGCGAATAATGAGCACTAAGTGGCAAAACTGCGTTGTCGCCGCGGTCGCGCCCGGCCGGCGGCATGGCCAGGCTGCGAGATTCCCTCAAGCTCGGCGCCATTCTGCCGTTAAAGAAGTGACACAGTTCACAAGGGAGCCCCTGGCTCGGACTGCCTCATGCGCGTCGATTTGGTCAGCATTCGCGGCGCCGGCGTGGCCGGCCCGAGCCCCGGTCTGCTTTCGCAATGGCGCGTCGGCGCCATTCTGCAGGCGGTGGCCGTGCGCGATGCGCCGAGCGGTCGGCTGTGGCTGAACATCGGCGATACGCTGTATCCCGCCCGCATCGCCTCCGGTGACCAAAGCGGCCCCGCGCACGGCGAAAGACTGCAGCTGCGCGTGCTGCGCAACAGCCCCGTGCTCGCGCTCGAGACCATCGAGACCGAAGCCTCCCCGGCGCGCGATATCGCCGCCGATGCCCTGCGCCGCCATGTACCGCGGCAATTGAGCCCCACGCTGCTGCTGGCCAACCTGGCCTGGCTGGCCCGCAACGGTGCCGGCATCGAGGCGCTGCCGCGCGATGTGATGCACGCCGCGGCCAGACTGTGGCAGGCGCTGCCGCAGGCGGCGACGCTCACCGATCCCGATGGTCTCAAGGCTGCCGTGGAGCGCTCCGGCACCTTTCTCGAGCATCGGCTCAGCGGCAGCAGCGGCGCGCCGTCAGGGGCGTCCATCGCCACCGATCTGAAAGCGCTGCTGCTGAACTTCGCGCGCGTGCTGCGCGCAAGCGGCGCTCGGCCGCTCGCCACGATGGCAGACGCCAACAGCGCCCCCGTCCCTACGGTGCGCGGCCCGTTGGCCGCGCTGCCTGCCGCCCCGGCGACGCTCTCCGCCATCGACGGCCCGGCGCAGCAATTGAACGAGCTCGCGCGACAGACCGAAGGCGCCCTCGCGCGGCTCACCACGGTCCAGCTCACGCACACTCCCCAGGAAGGCTCGGCCCAGGCGGCGCTGATCGAGCTGCCGGTGCGCTACGAGGATCGCACCTCGCTGCTGCGCATGCGCGTCGAGCGCGACGGCGCCGGCGGGCATGCCGAGGCGCAGGAATCGTGGACGCTCGAGGCCGCCATGGAGCTGGGTGCGGCCGGCGCCCTGCACGCGCGCGTCTCCTTGAGCGGTCATCGTGTCGCCGTGCGCTTGCGCGCCGAATCGGCGGCCGTCGTCGATGCGCTCAGTGCGCGCAGCGACGAGCTCGAGTCCGTGCTGCGCGCCGCCGGGCTGGAAGTCGAGCGTGTGGTGTGCCTGCACGGCATGCCTGCCGGCGACGCCAGCGCGCAGCCGGCCCGATTGCTGGACATTCGCGCGTGAGCGAGCGCAGCCATACACCGCTCGCGGTCGCCCTGCACTACACGGGCCAGGGCGCGCCGCGCGTCGTGGCCAAGGGTGGCGGACCGCTCGCCCAGCGCATCATCGAGACCGCGCGCGAGCATGACGTGCCCCTGGAGGAAGACGCCGCGCTGGCCGGCGCCCTGGCGCGCCTGGATCTGGGTCAGGAGATCCCGCGCGAGCTGTATGTGGCCGTGGCGCACGTGCTGGCCTTCGCCTGGTCCGTCACCGGCAAACGCATGGCGCCCTAGGCTGCGCGCTGCGGAGCGCCACGGATACGTCGCGTCCTCGAATGCCGCCGCCCTGCGCCGGGACGCCGGCGACCTAGCCCACCACGCTCAGGAGTGAACCGCGCTTGCGGGCCGGTGGCGGGGTGCCGGCCGGTTCGACGCCGGGCGCCCCATGCAACCGCACCAGCAGCTCGGCTTCGTGCCGGGTCACCCCACACGTCTCGACGAGGGTCTGCACGTCGGCGCCGTGCTTCGCCATGCGGGCGGCAACGTCGTAGCCCCGCTGAGCGGCCGTCACGGCGGCCGGCGCGCGATGCGCCTCGCTCTGGGCGTGCTCGCTGAGCGCCTCCAGCCGTGCGCTCATCACGGCCACCGTCTCATGCATGCTGCGCAGCTCGCCGAAGGCGCGCTCGAGCTGCTGGTGCAGCGCGCGCGTATTGCGCTCGTCTTCGCGGCGCCAGCGAGTGAACGCCAGGGCGAACACCCAGAAGGCGCCGATGAGCATCACGGCGCGGGCGGCAATCAGCAGCGTATCGAACGAAAGCTGCGGCAACGTCTCGAACATCACGACGACTCCTGTGACGTGGGTCACATTGATTCCTGCGGCCCCGGCGGAGCGCCGGAAAACCGACACCCCCTCGGAGGATCTGCAATGCATGAGGCACGAACCGTGCCAGTGTCGATCGGGCCCACGTCACGGCCGCACCGCTGCGCCCGCCCCGCCCAGCCGAACAAGCCGAAACAGCTCGACCTCGACGACTCCGTGCATCCCAGCCACGCCGCGGTGACCTGACTGCCATGTCCACCTCCCGGCGGTGTGATCCCGGCATC
>QGUO01000089.1 GCA_003242495.1 Pseudomonadota bacterium
CATCGTAGCGATCGTCACGCCCATGCAGGCGGACGGCGCGGTGGACTACAACGCCCTCGACCGGCTGGTCGACCTGCATGTCGAGCACGGCACCGACGCCATCGTGGCCGTCGGCACCACCGGCGAATCGGCGACGCTGAGCGTCGAGGAGCACCTGGAAGTCATCCGGCGCGTGATTGCACGCGCCGCCAAGCGCGTCCCGGTGATCGCCGGGACCGGCGCGAACGCCACCTCGGAGGCCATCGAGCTCACCGAGCGCGCGCGCCGCGCAGGCGCCGACGCCTGCCTGCTGGTCACCCCCTACTACAACAAGCCCACCCAGGAGGGCCTGTATCGCCATTACCGGGCGATCGCCGAGGCCGTGGCCATCCCGCAGATCCTGTACAACGTGCCGGGACGCACCGCGTGCGACATGCTGCCCGCCACGGTGGCCCGTCTGGCGGAAATCCCGAACATCGTGGGCCTGAAGGAGGCCAGTGCCTCGCTGGAGCGCAACCGTCAGCTCGCCGAACTCGTCGGTGATCGTTTGGCCCTGTTGAGCGGGGACGATCACCTGGCCTGCGAAAGTGTGCTCACGGCCGGGTTCCGCGGGGTGATTTCCGTGACCGCGAACGTCGCGCCGCGTCTCATGCGCGAAATGATGGCCGCTGCCCTGCGCGGCGCGGCCGAGGACGCGCGCCGCATCGACCGGCAGCTCGCGCCGCTGCACTCGGCGCTGTTTCTGGAATCCAACCCCATCCCCGTCAAGTGGGCCCTGACGCGCCTGGGCCTGATCCCCGCGGGCCAGCGCCTGCCCCTTACGCCGCTCGCCGAGCAGTACCATGCCCAGGTCCTCGAGGCGCTCGAGGCGGCAGACATTGCGGTGGCCTGAGCACGGGCCCGCGTCGCGTTTGCGCAACCCGGGGCGCCCCGTGTAATCTTGCCGGTCCTCGCGGAGAGGTGGCCGAGTGGTCGAAGGCGCTGGACTGGAATTCCAGTAACATCTTCACGGGTGTTCGTGGGTTCGAATCCCACCCTCTCCGCCAAAACAAAAGGGTCCTCCCACAGGGAGGGCCCTTTTGTTTTTTGGGTGGGATGAGAACCCACGTGGGTTCGACGCAGCGGCAGGACAGCCGCTGCGCACGGCCGCAGGCCGCCCCGCAGGGGCGAGGCACAGGGATGTGCCGAGTGCCATCCCACCCTCTCCGCCAAAACAAAAGGGTCCTCCCACAGGGAGGGCCCTTTTGTTTTTTTGGGTGGGATGAGAACCCACGTGGGTTCGACGCAGCGGCAGGACAGCCGCTGCGCACGGCCGCCAGGCCGCCCCGCAGGGGCGAGGCACAGGGATGTGCCGAGTGCCATCCCACCCTCTCCGCCAAAACAAAAGGGTCCTCCCACAGAGAGGGCCCTTTTGTTTTTGGGTGGGATGAGAACCCACGTGGGTTCGACGCAGCGGCAGGACAGCCGCCCGCTTCCTCACGCGTGCCTCAAAGCTTCGGCGCCTCGCCCCAGGCCTTGCGGTAGCTCTCCCGCTCATAGAAGCGTTGCAGCCATTCCTGAAGCCGCCCGCGACCTTCCAGGGAGACACCGCAGTAAATGCTGTACGTCACCACGCAGCCCACGATCAGATCGGCGAGCGAGTACTCGCTGCCCAGCAAATACGGGCGCTCGGCCAAGTGCGCCGCCAAGCGATCGAGGGCGGCGTGCAGGCGTTCACGCGCCGCGGCGGCAAGCGGCGGATGATGCAGCTTGGCATCCACCCCTGGGCTCTGCGCGAAGTTCATCACGCCGATCAGCGCGCCGTAACTGACGTAGGCCCACGTGGTCCAGGACAAGGCGGTCAGACGCTCGGGCGCTTCGGCGGGCGGCCAAAGCCCGCGCTCGACACCGTAGCGATCCCCGAGCCATTGCATGATCGCGACGGACTCGAACAACGGCGTGCCGTCCACCACCAACGTGGGCACCACGGCATGGGGATTCAATTTGAGATAGTCCGGACGGTGCTGGTCGCCTGCGGCGAGATCGAGCATCACGATCTCGCAGGGGATGTCGAGCTCGGCCAGTGCGCAGACCACCGGGGTGGCACTGGACATCGGGGCCGCATAAAGGGTCAAAGACGGCATGGCAGGCTCCTCTTGGCTGGGGATTCGTTCGAGCGACGGTTCGTGCTTCCTTCCCGATCGACGGGCGCGGGACTACCCTAGCAAGCAATGCGGACAGGTTCTGTCCTCGAGGTTGGCCTGGGATGCTCGATACCTCTGCGCGCCTGTTGCGACTGCTTGCCCTGCTCCAGGCCCGGCGTTACTGGCCCGGTCCCGAGCTGGCGGCGCGTCTCGACGTCACCGGGCGCACGCTGCGCCGCGATGTGGAGCGCCTGCGCAGTCTCGGCTATCCCGTGCAGTCCAGCACCGGTGTGGCGGGCGGGTACAGCCTCGGGGCGGGTGCCTCGCTGCCGCCGTTGTTACTGGAGGACGACGAAGGACTGGCGGTCATCCTGGGCCTGCGTCTGGCCGCCGCGGGCGCGACCACCGGGATGGCGGATGCCAGCCTGCGCGCCCTGGCCAAGCTCGAACAGGTCATGCCGCACCGGCTGCGCAAGCGCCTGCGCGGACTGCACAAGGCTTTCGCGCCCCTGGACATGGGCAGCCCGGCCGTCGACCTGGAACGACTGAGCGCGCTGGCCGGCGCGCGCCGCGACCAGGTCTGCATCGAGTTCGGCTACGAGGGCCAGGACGGCCGACGCAGCCGGCGCATGGTCGAGCCGCACGCCCTGGTCAGTGCCGGCGCCCGTTGGTACCTGTTGGGCTGGGACCGCGACCGAAGCGACTGGCGCACCTTCCGAATCGATCGCATGGTCGGGCGCATCACAAGCGGCGAGCGTTTCGTGCCACGGCCCATCCCCGGCGGGGATCCCGCCGCCTACGTGGCCCGTTCGGTGTCGACGGAGCAGTATCCGCTGCGCGCCCGCATCGTGCTGCATGCCTCTCGGGACCGCATGGCGCAGCACATCTCGCCGCTCGCGGGACGCCTCGAGCCCATCGATGCCGAGCGCTGTCTGCTGCAGACGGGCGCGCCCTCCGTGGAGCTGATCGCCGCCTGGCTCGCCACCCTGAACGTTGACTTCCAGGTGTTGGAGCCGCCGCAGCTCATCGACCGGCTGCGAGACATGGCGGCCCGGATCGAAAAAGTCACCTCGCTTTCCGCGCCACGCCAGACCTCATGATCACCCCGCTCGCGCATGCGCATGTGACCACGATGCGTGCACACGGGTGCACCCTGCGGTTGGGACAAGCAGGCGTCGCGTGAATGCCAGGCCGCGTGAGGGCGTGAGCAAGATCGAGGGTTGGACGCCCTCGATCACCTCGACGTGCTGCGCCGACATCCGCCCCGTCCACTCGAGCGGATGAAGCATTTCGGAATCTTCATAGCCTCTCCACAATGCCGCCGCCCCTCCGGGCTGGTTTCCATCGGAGACGTGTGCCCACCGCGAATGGAACGAAACGGCGCCGGCACGCTTTTCACTTGCGCCTGCATCCTTACCGCTCGTGCCGGAGCCCGCTCATGACGGTGCCAACACGCAATATGGCTGTCGAACGATCTGGTCCTGCCGGTCGGCTGTCGACCGACGCGTGCAGCCCGGCGCACGCCGCGTGAGGCTGCGGAGGGCCGCGTGGCGCAAGGGCTGCAAACCACCCCGGTGCAGATCGGCTCGCCAAACCTCAAGGGACTGCTGGGGCGGGTTCCCGATTCACAGGGCCTGGTGATCTTCGCTCATGGCAGCGGGAGCGGACGATTGAGCCCCCGGAACAACTACGTCGCCGATGCGCTGCGCCGACGAGGCTTCTCCACGCTGTTGCTCGACCTGCTGACATCCGATGAGGAGCAACAGCGCCTCAACGTGTTCGATGTCTCCCTGCTCGCCGAACGTCTGTCGATTGCAACCTTGTGGGCCGGCGCCGACGAGCGCACTGCCGGGATGCGCCTCGGCTATTTCGGCGCGAGTACCGGCGCGGCCGCAGCACTCGTCGCCGCCGCCCTTCCCGACTCCCCGGTGCGCGCCATCGTCTCGCGCGGTGGCCGCCCCGACTTGGCCGGCGCGGCGCTGGCCGACGTGCGGGCCGCCACGCTACTCATCGTGGGGGCCCTCGACTACGGCGTCATCGAACTGAATCGCACCGCCTTCGCGCGCCTGGCGGGGCCGAAGAAGCTGGTGAGCATTCCCGGCGCGACGCACCTGTTCGAGGAGCCGGGCGCCCTGGATCGTGTCGTGGCGAGCGCAGCCGAGTGGTTCGACGAACACCTGTGACACCTCGTGCATGCGAAACCGAAGTCAATCGACGAACACCTGTGACACCTCGTGCATGCGAAACCGAAGTCAATCAAGTAACGTGAGTCGGAGGGTGGCGAAGATGCGCTTGTCCAACGATGCCTTGTCCAGGCGCGCCATGAGGCGGCACGCTGCGGAACGAGCCGGCGCCGGTTACCTCGGCAGCCTGGCGGCTGCGGTCACGGCGGCATGCGCCGCCTACTACTTCGATCCGCAGTCCGGCCGCCGGCGGCGCGCACTGCTGCGCGACCAAGGCAACCACATGCTGCACCAGTTCCAGGATTATCTGGGCAAGGCGAACCGCGACGCGCGTCACCGCCTGCAGGGCATGTATGAACGCATCGTGGCGCACTTCCGCCCCGACCACGCCGATGATCGCACCATCCAGGAACGCGTCCGCGCGGAACTCGGACGGCTCAGCTCACACCCGGGCGCGATCGAGGTCACCAGCGAGGATGGCATCGTGCGACTGCGCGGCGACATCCTGGAGGATGAAGTCGCCAAAGTCGTACGTGGCGTCAGCCGCGTGCGTGGCGTGGAGGAAGTCGTGAACGAGATGCGCGTGCACGGCGATGCCACGCATGTGCCCGCCTTGCAGGGAGGCGAGCCCGTGCACACCCCGCGCAGTGAATTCCTGCAGGAGAACTGGTCGCCTGCACCGCGGCTGCTCGCGGGCACGCTCGGCGCCACCCTTGTCGCCGCAGGCTTGGGGCGGCGCTCGCTGAGCGGCAGCGGCATGGCCACGGGCGGCGCGCTCTTGCTCCTGCGCAGCGTCTGCAATGCACCGCTCATGGAAATACTCGGGCTCCGCGAACCGCAGGACGGCTTGCTGGTGCAAAAGACGCTGCACGTGAATGCAGACGCCAAGGAAGCCTATGCTTGCTGGCGCGCGCTCGAGACCTTCCCGGCCTTCATGAGCCATGTGCGTGAGGTGCGCAAGATCGACGACACGCACTATCACTGGACCGTCGATGGCCCGGCAGGCATGACCGTGGAATGGGATGCGGAGATCACCGCCGACGTGCCCGGCGAGCTCATCGCCTGGCGCACGGTGAAAGACTCGGCCGTGAGGAGCATGGGCATCGTTCAGTTCGAGCCGGATGACCAGGGCGGCACGCGCATCCACGTACGCATGTCCTACCGTCCGCCGGCCAACGCCGTGGGACACACCATCGCCAAGGTCTTCGGCCGCGATCCCAAACGGCAGATCGATGCGGATCTGATGCGCTTCAAGACCTACCTCGAAGCCGGTCGCGACGCGGGACGCGAAGGCAGCCAGACCCGGCACTGAGCCAGGGCGTGCCACCGGGCGCGCCTGCGGCGCCCGACGCTGGCTGCGGCAGCACCCTTGGCGAAGTCGATTCGCCTCCGCGCGCCCGGTAAACCGTGGAGGGACGTGCCCAGGGCACTCCACCGCCGGCTCGGCTGATACGCGCCCGAGCCCTCAGGTACGATAGCGCGCCGCGGTCTTTGCGCGGATCTCTTCGGGCGTCGTACCCGGCGCCACCTCGATGAGCTTGAAGTCCGAATGGCGGTCGTCCCGGGCGAACACGGCGAGATCGGTGATGATCATGTCGACCACGTTGGCGCCGGTGAGCGGCAGCTCACAGCGCGGCTTGAACTTGGGCGAGCCATCACGGGCAGTGTGCTCCATGACCACCACCACCCGCTTGACGCCGGCGACCAGGTCCATGGCGCCGCCCATGCCCTTGACCATCTTCCCAGGAATCATCCAATTGGCGAGATCGCCATTCTCCGCCACTTCCATGGCGCCCAGCACGGACAGGTCGATGTGTCCGCCGCGGATCATGCCGAAGCTGTCGGCCGACGAGAAATACGACGAAATCGGCAGCTCGGTGATGGTCTGCTTGCCGGCATTGATGAGATCCGGGTCCTCCATGCCTTCGTAGGGGAACGGACCCATGCCGAGCATGCCGTTCTCCGATTGCAGCACGACTTTCATGTCCGGCGGAATGAAGTTCGCCACCAGCGTCGGGATGCCGATGCCGAGGTTCACGTAAAAGCCGTCCTTGAGCTCCTGCGCCGCACGGGCCGCCATCTGTTCACGAGTCCAGGGCATGAAAACGCTCCTCTGTAGACCGTCCCTCAGGCCTCGGCGCGCTTGCGCACCGTGCGCTGCTCGATGGGCTTGACGTAATTCGTTCCCTGAACGATGCGCTGCACGAAAATACCCGGCGTATGGATGTGGTCCGGATCTAACGTGCCCGCCTCGACCAGTTCCTCGACTTCGGCGACGGTCACGCGTCCGGCGGTCGCCATCATGGGATTGAAATTGCGCGCGGTCTTGCGGTAGACGAGATTGCCCTCGGTGTCGCCCCGCCAGGCCTTGACGATGGCGAGGTCGGCGGTCAAGCCGGTCTCGAGTATGTAGGTCTCGCCGTCCACCACCCGCTGCTCCTTGCCCTCCGCCACCAGCGTCCCTGCGCCCGTCTTGGTGTAGAACCCATAAATCCCGGCGCCACCGGCGCGAATGCGTTCCGCGAGCGTGCCCTGGGGATTGAACTCCAGCTCGAGCTCGCCAGAGAGGTACTGCCGCTCGAACTCCTTGTTCTCGCCGACGTACGAGGACACCATCTTGCGAATCTGCCGTGTCTTGAGCAGCAGGCCGAGTCCGAAGTCGTCGACACCGGCGTTGTTCGAGATCACCGTGAGGTTCCTTACACCCGAATCCCGGAGGGCCAGGATCAGGTTCTCGGGAATCCCACATAACCCGAAACCGCCGGCCATGATGGTCATGCCGTCGCGCAACACCCCGTCCAGTGCCGCCTTGGCGTCCTTGTAGACCTTCGAATACGCCATATACACACCCCTGACTGTCCCCCAAGGCATTGTAGCCGCGGCGCGACGGGATTTTCACGTGCGGAGCGGGATGCGGAGCGTATGCGCGTCCAAGCCCTGTGCCGCTACCACGTACACGGTTCCGTCGGCCCCGATCACGGGCCGCCCGAGCACCGGGCCCGGCCAGGTCCACTTGATGCGGAAATCGGGGCTCAGCGCCGCGAGCGTGCCGTCGAAGGTGAGTTCGCCAGACCGTCGCCGTCGAGGTCGGCCGACCCGTCCGTGGGATCATGCGGATTCAGGCCATCGCGCAGCCCCACCCAGTCCTCACGCCGTCGTCTACGCTGCAGGCGACGCGTGACCGGCGCGGGCAGCGATGCGCCGCCGAGACAACATTGCCATGGGCTCACGAGCTCGAAGGAATCTCGCGAGCCAATCGCGTGGCACACGCACCCGACTGCGCAACCGATGTCACGTTGCTCGTCGCGTGAGCGGCCGTCCGTGGGCAGCCCGGCACCGGCTCAGGCCGCCTCCGCCTCCCCGTCCGCCGCGGCGTCGTAGCCCAGGTTGGGCGCCAGCCAGCGCTGCGCCTCCTGCAACGAAAGTCCCTTGCGCGCCGCATAATGACGGACCTGCTCCAGATCGATCTTGCCCACGGCGAAATAACGCGAGCCCGGATGCGAAAAGTACCAGCCGCTCACCGAGGCCGCCGGATACATCGCATATGATTCCGTGAGCGCGATCCCTGCATTGCACGACACATCGAGCAATTGCCACAGGGTGGCCTTCTCGGTGTGGTCCGGGCAGGCCGGATAACCGGGTGCCGGACGGATGCCGCGATACGCCTCGTCGATGAGCTGCTCGTTGCTGAAGCGCTCGTCGGGCGCATACCCCCAGAATTCGCGCCGCACACGCTCGTGCAGGTACTCCGTGAAGGCCTCGGCGTAGCGGTCCGCCAGCACCTTGAGCAGAATGGCCGAGTAGTCATCGTGCTCGCGCTCGAAGCGCTCCAGGTGCGCCTCGATGCCGATGCCGGCCGTGACGGCGAAGGCGCCAATGTAGTCACGCACGCCGCTCGCCTTCGGCGCAATGAAATCCGCCAGGCACAAGTGCGGCTGCCCGGCCGGCTTGCCCTTCTGTTGCCGCAGGAAATGCAGCCGCGCGATCACCCGCGTGCGCGACTCGTCGGCATACACTTCCACGTCATCGTCATCGATCGAGTTCGCGGGAAACAGCCCGATCACCGCACGTGCGCTGAGCCAGCGCTCACGCACCAGCCGGCGCAGCATGCGGCGTGCATCGGCGTACAGATGGCTCGCCTGTTCGCCGACCTTCGGATCGAGCAGAATGTCCGGGAACTTGCCGCCGAATTCCCAGGCATTGAAAAACGGCATCCAGTCGATGTAGCCCGTGAGCGCCTCGAGACGCTGTGCGTCGAAGGTGCGCACCCCCAGGAACTTCGGCACCGGCGGCACGTATCCGTCCCCCCAGCCGCCATCGAAACGGTTCGCGCGTGCCTGGGCCAGCGTCACCTGAGGGCTTTTCGTTTTCTTCCCCTGGTGCTGCGCGCGCCGCTGCGCGTGCTCCGCCTTCGTCTGCGCGACGTACGCCTCGCGGGTTTCCGGGCTGACGAGCTGCTGGCAGACGCCGACCGCCCGCGACGCATCCTTCACGTAGACCACGGGACCGTCGTACTGAGGGTCGATGCGCACCGAGGTATGCGCCGGAGACGTGGTGGCCCCGCCGATCAGCAGCGGCAATTCGAATCCCTGGCGCTGCATCTCGCGCGCGACATGCACCATCTCGTCCAGCGAGGGCGTGATCAGCCCGGACAGACCGATCATGTCCGCGCCCTCGCGCCGCGCGGTTTCGAGAATGCGCTCACAGGGCACCATCACGCCGAGATCGATCACCTCGAAATTGTTGCATTGCAGGACCACGCCCACGATGTTCTTGCCGATGTCGTGCACGTCGCCTTTGACGGTGGCCGTCACGATCTTGCCGTTCGAGCGCGCCGCGCCGCCCTTCTTTTCTTTCTCGATGTACGGCACCAGGTACGCCACCGCCTTCTTCATGACCCGCGCCGACTTGACCACCTGAGGCAGGAACATCTTGCCGGCGCCGAACAGGTCCCCGACTACGTTCATGCCATCCATGAGGGGCCCTTCGATCACTTGCAGCGGCCGCTCGAAGGCGCGCCGCGCCTCCTCGGTGTCCTCGATGACGTATTCGTCGATGCCCTTGACCAGCGCATGCTCGAGGCGCTTGGCCACCGGCCATTCGCGCCACGCGAGATCCTCGGCCTGCTTCGCGCCGCGCTCGCCCTTGTAACGCCCGGCGAGCTCCAGCAGGCGCTCGGTGGCGTCGGGATGCCGATTCAGGATCACGTCCTCCACCGCCGTGCGCAGGTCCGGCGCGATCTCCTCGTAGATCGCCAGCTGCCCGGCGTTGACGATGCCCATGCTCATGCCGGCCTTGATCGCGTGATAGAGAAACACCGAGTGCATGGCCTCGCGCACCGGGTCATTGCCCCGGAACGAGAAGGAGACATTGCTCACCCCGCCGCTCACCAGCACATGCGGGCAGGCCGCCTTGATGGCCGCCGTCGCCTCGATGAAATCCCGCGCGTAGTTGTTGTGCTCCTCGATGCCGGTGGCCACCGCGAAGATGTTGGGATCGAAGATGATGTCCTCGGGCGGGAAGTCGAGCTGCTCGGTGAGCAGCCAGTAGCAGTGGCGCGCGATCTCGACCTTGCGCTCGAGGGTGTCGGCCTGGCCCTGCTCGTCGAAGGCCATGATCACCACGGCCGCCCCGTAATCCCGCACGGCGCGGGCATGCTCGAGGAAGACGGCTTCGCCCTCCTTGAGGCTGATCGAGTTCACGACGCCCTTGCCCTGAATGCATTTCAAGCCAGTCTCGATCACCGACCACTTCGAAGAGTCGATCATCACCGGCACGCGCGCGATATCCGGCTCGGCGGCAATCAAATTGAGGAAGCGCTTCATCGCCGCTTCCGAGTCGAGCATGCCTTCATCCATGTTCACGTCGATCATCTGTGCGCCGTTGACGACCTGCTGGCGCGCGATCTCGAGCGCCGCGCCATAATCGTCGCTTTCGATCAGGCGCCGGAACTTCGCCGAGCCGGTCACATTGGTGCGCTCGCCGACGTTCACGAACAGACTGTCGGGTCCGATGTTGAGCGGCTCCAGGCCGGAGAGGCGGCAGCGCCGCTCGATTCGTGGCGGTCGCCGCGGCGCCAGCCCCGCGACCGCTTCACGGATGTGGCGGATATGATCCGGGGTGGTGCCGCAACAGCCGCCCACGATGTTCACCAAGCCGCTGGCCGCGAACTCGCGGATGAGCTCGGCCGTCTCGCAGGGCGCCTCCTCGTACTCGCCGAACGCATTCGGCAGACCGGCATTGGGATACGCACACACATAGGTATCGGCGATGCCCGCGAGCTCCTCGATGTACGGTCGAAGCTGCTTCGCGCCGAGCGCGCAGTTCAGGCC
>QGUO01000510.1 GCA_003242495.1 Pseudomonadota bacterium
CCTGGGGGCGGCCATCGGCGTAACGGTGATGGTGGCCGGGCTGCTGCCGCGCGCGCTGCGCGACGACCCGGCGACGCACGCCCCGCAGGCCGTGGCCGCCCGGCCGTCCGGGCCGCCGGCGGCGCCGCCCGCCACGGTGGTCGAGCCATCCGTGGCGGAGCGGGTGGCGCAGTCGCGTGAGCTGGAATGGATGCTCCAGGCTCTGCCGCCGCGCCGTATCGAGCGGGTGTCCACGGCGGCCACCATCGATGTGCTCGAGCAGCGCATTCAGTGGGTGGACTATCAATTGTCGCTGGCGCCCGAGGCCGGATTGAGCGCCGAGCAGGAGGCGCGGTTGTGGGACGAGCGGGTGCACCTGCTCGATTCGCTGGTGAAGGTGCGGTACGCGCAGACGCGACGGGCGTTCTGAGCGCGGTCGTCGGCGTGACCGCCAGTCGTAGTCATCGAGGTGTTCTCATGCGAATAGCGGATGGTGTGCGCCCGCGCAGGTTCCGGGCGGGTGTGCTGGCGACGGCCCTGGCCACGGCGCTGGCGACGGGGCCGGGAGCGTGGTCGGCGGAGCCGGACGGGTCGCGGGAAGACTTGAATCGCCGGCTGGAGGCAGCCCAGGAACGTCTCAACGAAGCGGTGCGTGAGGTGGCCGATCTCAGCATGGCCTTGTCCGACGAGGTCCTGCCGCGCATGGCGCCGTTCATCGAGAGCTTCAGGGCGCCGCGTGCGGCGCTGGGCCTGGTCATCCCGTCCTCGCGCGCCAACACGCCGGAGGATGGTGTGGAGGTGCTCAGTGTCAGCCCGGGCGGACCGGCCGAGGCGGCGGGACTCAAGGCCGGCGACGTGCTGCTCGAAATCAACGGTGAGCGCCTGCAACGCGACGATGCGGGCTCGCCGCCCGTCAAGCTGCGCAGTGTCATGCGCGAGATCGAGCCCGGCGCGAAAGTGGCGCTCAAGTACCGGCGCCAGGGCAAGGAACGCACGGCCGAGCTGGTGGCGCAGCCCGTGGCGCCGCGGCGCCAGGTGTTCAATTTCACGAGTCCGCCGGTTGGGCCGGACTTGGGCATCATGGACTTCATGCACGCCGAGGGCGTGTTCGGCACGGCCGAGCTCGCGCCGCTCACGCCGCAGCTCGGTCGCTATTTCGGGACGGAGGAGGGCCTGCTCGTGGTGCGGGCACCGGCCGATGCAAGGCTCAAGCTCGAGGACGGCGACGTGATCGTCGACATCGACGGGCGAACGCCGTCGAGCCCGGCGCATGCCATGCGCATCCTGGGCAGCTATCAGGCCGGCGAGACCGTCAAGCTGAACGTGTTGCGTATGAAGCGGCGCATGACGTTCGAGGTGACCATTCCCGAGGACGCCGGTCGTCACGAGCGTCTGAGAGGCTTCTCGCGGGTTCGCATACTGCCGGCGGCGCCCGCGGCTGCGGCGCCTCCGGCAGTGCACGACGACTGGCGTCCGGACGATGAGGTCTGAGCGCAGCGCCTGGCCGCGCTGCATCGTCCCGCGAGGGGAGCCGGTCCGGCGCGCAGGGACTCGCCCGCGGCGCGCCGGCCTGCTACCGTGCGCGGCCCATGCGACGCAGCGATTTCGTCTACCATCTGCCGCCCGAGCTCATTGCACAGCATCCGCCCGCGCAGCGTGCGGGCAGTCGCCTGCTGCAGGTCTCACGGACCACGGGTGCGCTCGCCGACCGGCAGTTCCAGGAGTTTCCCAGCCTGCTGCGCCCCGGGGATCTGCTGGTATTCAATGACACGCGCGTGATTCCCGCGCGCGTCATCGGGGCGAAGCCCTCGGGCGGGCGGGTGGAAATCCTGCTCGAGCGGGTGCTGGAGGGGCGGCGCATCCTCGCCCATGTGCACGCCAGCAAGCCCCTGCGGCCGGAGGTACCCGTGAATCTGCCCGGCGGCGTGCAGGCGCACTTCCTGCGCCGGCAGGAGGATTTGTTCGAGCTCGAGCTGAGCGCCGAGCCCCTGGCGTACTTCGAGCGGCACGGCGCCATGCCGCTGCCGCCTTACATCGGTCGGCCGGCCGACGCGCGGGATGCCAGCCGCTATCAAACCGTCTACGCGCGCGCGCCGGGCGCCGTGGCGGCGCCGACGGCCGGCCTGCACTTCGACGAGGCCACGCTGGCGGCGTGTCGCGCGCGCGGCGTGGCGTTCGCCTGGGTGACCCTGCACGTGGGCGCAGGCACCTTCCAACCGGTCCGCAGCGAGGATCTCGCGCAGCACCGTATGCATGCCGAGCGCGTCGGGGTGGGCGCCGAGGTGTGCCGGGCAGTGGCCGAGACCCGGGCCCGCGGCGGGCGGGTGATCGCAGTCGGCACCACGGTGGTGCGCAGCCTGGAAACGGCCGCCGCGCAGGGCACGCTCGAACCCTTCAGCGGCGAGACCCGGCTGTTCATCACGCCCGGTTGGCGCTTTCGCGTGGTCGATGCGCTGCTGACCAATTTCCATTTGCCGGAGTCGACGTTGCTCATGCTGGTCTGCGCTTTCGGCGGTCACGAGCCCGTGATGGCGGCCTATCGACACGCCGTCGCGCAGCGCTATCGCTTTTTCAGCTACGGCGACGCGATGTTCCTCGGGGATTGAGCGGCCGGGAGCTCCCCCAGTCCGTCGCGACGGCCGCAGCGGCGATCCGGCGGCCTGCCGCTGCGGCCATGCTCCATGCGGAGGCGGGG
>QGUO01000090.1 GCA_003242495.1 Pseudomonadota bacterium
CAGCACGCCCGCCGCACCTCCCGCGGCCGGCTAACGGCCGGCGCGGCGCGCCCCGGAAGGCGGCACGCTGCGATCCCCGCGGTGGGTGCGCTCACCCGCGCCCCAGGTCGCGCAATGCCCGCCGCGTGTGCTTGTCGGGACGCCCGAGCGGCGCGGGCGCGGCCGCCCGCCGCTGCTCCCGGCGCCGCTCCCGTTCCGCGATGCTCTGCTCGGTTTCCAAGTAGTGCGTGCGTGCTTCGCTCGCTGGTCCGCGGCGCGCCGGAATGCCTTGTACGATGATTTCGCAGCGGTACTCGTCGCGCGTGATCTGCAGGCGGTCGTTCACCTGCACCAGCCGGGACGGCTTGACCCGCTCGCCGTTGACGTGGACCAGGCCGCCGGCCACCGCCTCGGTCGCCTGGGAGCGGCTCTTGAAGAATCGGGCACACCACAGCCACTTGTCGATTCTCAGGCCGTTCTGGGCGGCCGGAGCCTGGACGGAGCGTTCGGAGGCGCGGTTTTGCAAAGCAGACAGCCTTCTTCGATGCGGTAGGTTCCGGCTTCGGCCCAGCCGCCGTCACCCGGCGGTCGCTGCCATCGCCCTGTCCGGGCGCTTCACGACGCGTCGGACGCCGCCAGGGCGCACCCCTGCGGCTTTGTGGCCTGAAACCCCGGTCCCCGCGGCGAACCGTGGAAAAAGACCAGCGCTTCGATACCCCAGCCGCAGCCCTGCGTCAAGAAGCGCCAGCCGGCCTGCGGCCCAGATGACTGTGGCGCACATCCCGGCTACATTCAGGGAAACGGCGCCGTGACCGGGTTCGGCGCGGACGCCGTACTGGTAGACTTGGGGGATCTATGTCGCAGTTGCAGACCTTCTCGACGACGGCATTGCCGCCGCACCGTCGGGTCGATTACTGGAACGAGCTTGCGGGCAATGCTCTGACGCAGCTGGTCTCCGACCCGCTCGACCGGCGCGCCTTCTCCGGCCATCTCACGCGCATCGAAGTCGGCCAGATCAGCCTGGCCGAGCTGTATTCGGATCCGGCCGTGGTGCGTCATTGCAAGCATCACATCGCCCAGTCGCATGTCGCGCGCTTTTTCCTGTGCCTGCAGCTCGACGGCGTGAGCATCAACCGCCAACAGGGACGCGAGGCGCTGCTGCGCTACGGCGACTTCACCTTGTTCGACAGCACGCGGCCCTACGAAGTGTCCTTCACCGAGCCGAACCGCATGCTGGTGGTGTGCATTCCGCACGACGAGCTCAATCGGCGAGTGCCGAACCTCGAGGCGGCCGTGGCGCTGCGCATGCCGGGCGACAACGGCCTGTGCGGGCTGCTCGCCTCCTTCCTGTGCAATTTCTGGCGCCAGCAGCACACCGAAGGCGACATGTACCTGCCGCCGCGCTTCAGCGATGCGTTGCTCGATCTGATCGCGAGCGCCTACGCGGCGCACATGCGCGGCTGGACGAACGAGTCGAGCATGGCGGTGGCCCGTCGCGAGCAGGTGCGCAGCTACATCGAGGATCATCTGCACGATCCGCAGCTCACCCCCGGACGCATCGCCGCCGCGCTGCACCTGTCTTCGCGCCGGCTGCATCAATTGTTCGAGGCGGACCAGGAGACCGTGGGCGGCTACATCCTGCGCCGCCGGCTCGAGGAATGCGCCCGAGCGATCGCGGATGCTTCGCAGCGCGGCCGCACGGTCACCGAGATCGCGTTCCGCCACGGCTTCAACAATGCCTCGCACTTCGGCCGCGTGTTCCGCGAGCGCTATGGCGTCACGCCGAGCGAGTACCGGCTGCGCTCGCTGAGCACATCGTGATGATCTGACGTGACCGCCCACGACAGCGTCGACATTCTCATCGTCGGAGGCGGGATCCATGGCGCAGGCATCGCACGCGACGCCGCCGGCCGCGGCCTGAAAGTCGCGCTGGTCGAGCAGGCGGACCTCGCCTCGGGCACTTCCTGCGCGAGCACCAAGCTCATCCATGGGGGGCTGCGTTACCTCGAGACCTTCGAGCTGCGCCTGGTGCGTGAATCGTTGCGCGAGCGCGCACGCCTGCTCGACATTGCCCCGCACCTCGTGCAGCCGATGCGTTTCGTGCTGCCGCACGTCCCGAGCCAGCGCCCACGCTGGATGATCCGCGCGGGCCTGTTCCTGTACGACCGCCTCGGGGGACGCGGTCGTCTCCCCGGCTCGCGCGGCGTGAAGCTCGCCGGCACCGCGCGGGGTGCTGGACTGAAGGGCGGGCTGCGCCACGGCTTCGAGTATTCGGATTGCCGGGTCGATGACGCGCGCCTGGTAGTGCTCAACGCGGTGGACGCGGCGGCGCGCGGCGCAGTGGTGTATACGCGCACCGAGGTGCTCTCGGCCACACCGGAGAACGACCGCTGGCGCGTCATCTGCCGCGAGCGCGCGGCCGGCAGCCAGTTCGTGTTGCAGGCGCGCGCCCTGGTGAACGCCGCCGGCCCCTGGGTCGACGAGGTGCGTCGCCGGATCCATCCGGCCCCCGCCGCCACGCGCATGCGCCTCGTGAAAGGCAGCCACATCGTGGTGCCTCGACTCTACCCCGGCGAGCACGCCTTCCTGCTGCAGCACGCTGACGGGCGGGTGGTGTTCGCCATTCCTTACGAGCAGGATTACACGCTCATCGGCACCACCGAGGAGACCTGGCAGGACGATCCAGCCGACGCACAGATTTCCACCACGGAGATCCAGTACCTGTGCGGCGCCGCCAATGAGTACTTCGAGCGCACGATCTCGCCGGCCGATGTGCGCTGGACATTCGCCGGCGTGCGTGCACTGGTTGACGACCCCACCGCCGCCAGCCTGTCCCAGGTCACCCGCGACTACCAGCTCGACCTGCATGCGCCGCACGGGGCGCCGCCGCTGCTGTCCGTGCTCGGCGGCAAGTTGACGACCTATCGCCGGCTGGCCGAGGCAGCGCTGCAGCGACTGCGCCCGCACATCGGCGGCAGCGCTCGCACGTGGACGGCCTCGGCGGCGCTTCCCGGCGGTGACCTGCCGCAGGGCGATCCGCAGGCCTGGCTCGAGGACGCACAGCGACGCTGGAGCTTCCTGCCGCCGCAGTGGACCGCACGCCTGGCACGCAGCTACGGCACCCGCATGGAGCTGATCCTCGGCGGTGCGCGTACCGTGGAGGACCTCGGCCGTCATTACGGGGCCGGCCTCACCGAGGCCGAAGTGCAGTATCTGCGACGTTACGAGTGGGCGTTCAGCGCGCAGGACGTGCTCTGGCGCCGGAGCAAGCTCGGCCTGCACATGAGCGCGGTGGAGCGTCAGGCCTTCGAAGAGCGCTTCGCCCGCGACGATCGCTCTGGCCAGTCGCGCGCGACGACCGGCGGCGCGCCACCGCCGCCCCCACGCGCCTGAGCCCACGGGCCGACGGTGTACAACCGCGCCGGCAGGTCCCCGCGCGGTGCGTCGCATGGGCCGGCGCGGTTACACTAGCGGTCCGGCGTCGCTGAGGACGGACCTCGTGAATCCCGAATTCCTGCGTGAGCTCGCGCGCTCCACCGAGCAGCTGAAGAGCGAAGGATTGTTCAAGCCCGAGCGCGTGCTCGCCTCGCCGCAGCAGGCCGTGGTGCGCGTGGCCGGTGGCAAGGAAGTGATCAATCTGTGCGCCAACAACTATCTCGGCCTCGCCAATCATCCGGCCGTACGCGAGGCGGCGCGGCTCGCCCTCGATCGCTACGGCTACGGCATGGCGTCGGTGCGCTTCATCTGCGGCACGCACGGCATCCACAAGGACCTCGAGGCACGCCTCAGCCGCTTCCTCGGCACCGAGGACACCATCCTGTATTCATCCTGCTTCGATGCCAACGCCGGGTTGTTCGAGACCTTGCTCGATGAGCGCGATGCGGTGATCAGCGACGCGCTCAATCACGCCAGCATCATCGACGGCATCCGCCTGTGCAAGGCACGCCGGCTGCGCTACGCCAACAACGATCTCGACGAGCTCGAGCAGCGCCTGAAGGAGGCGCGCGATTGCCGGGTGCGGCTGATCGCCACCGACGGCGTGTTCTCGATGGACGGGGTGATCGCACGCCTGCGCGAGATCTGCGATCTGGCGGATCGCTACCAGGCGCTGGTGATGGTCGACGATTCACACGCGACCGGCTTCGTGGGCGCCACGGGCCGCGGCACGCATGAGCTGCGTGGCGTCATCGAGCGCGTCGACATCCTCACCGGCACGCTGGGCAAGGCGCTCGGCGGCGGCAGCGGCGGTTACACCTCGGGGCGCAAGGAAATCGTCGAGTGGCTGCGCCAGCGCTCACGACCCTATCTGTTCTCGAACAGCATCGCGCCGTTCATCGCGGCGGCGACGCTGCGCGTGCTCGACATCCTGGAGGCCGACACCGGGCTACGCGAGCGGCTGTGGGAGAACGCCGCCTACTTCCGCGAGCGCATGACCGCCGCGGGGTTCGACCTGGTGCCCGGCGAGCACCCCATCATTCCGGTGATGCTGGGCGATGCAAAGCTGGCCGGCGAGTTCGCGCAGCGCCTGCTCGAGCACGGTGTATACGTGATCGGGTTTTCCTATCCCGTGGTCCCGCACGGCAAGGCGCGCATCCGCACCCAGATGTCGGCGGCGCATACGCGCGCACACCTCGATCGGGCCGTCGAGGCGTTCACGCAGGTCGGCCGGGAACTGGGCGTCATCGGCGCGGCCGGATGAGACGCCTCGGCGGCTCGAGCATCGCTCGAGGACGCCGGTTGTATTCAATTTCCCGACGCGTTTGGGCGGTGCACACAGAATCCTTTATTCTTCGCGGATGAAAGCTCTGATCAAGTCCCGCGCAGCGCCCGGCATCGAGCTTCTGGACATCCCCAAGCCCGTCGTCGGACCCAACGACGTGCTGATCCGTATCAAGCGCACCGCCATCTGCGGTACGGACATGCACATCTACAACTGGGATCCCTGGGCGCAGCGCACCATTCCGGTGCCCATGGCCGTGGGTCACGAATACTGCGGCGAGATCGTGGAGGTCGGCAGCGAGGTCGTCGGCTTCGAGCCGGGCGACCGCGTCTCGGGCGAGGGCCACATCACCTGCGGACATTGCCGCAATTGCCGGGCCGGGCGCCGGCATCTATGTCGCAACACGCTCGGCGTGGGCGTGAACCGCCCCGGCTGTTTCGCCGAGTACCTGGCGATCCCCGCCTTCAACGCCTTCAAGCTGCCGGACGCCATCGACGACGAGATCGCCGCCATCCTCGATCCGCTCGGCAACGCCGTGCACACCGCGCTCGCCTTCGATGTCGTCGGCGAAGACGTGCTGATCACCGGCGCCGGCCCCATTGGCATCATGGCCGCGGCCGTGGTGCGCTTCGTCGGCGCGCGGCACGTGGTGATCACCGACGTCAACGATTACCGGCTCGAGCTCGCCCGCCGCATGGGCGCGACGCTCGCGCTCAACGTCACGCGCGACTCGCTCGACGACGCCATGCGCGAGCTCGGCATGCAGGAGGGCTTCGACGTGGGCCTGGAGATGTCGGGCAACGCCTCGGCATTCCGCGACATGCTGCGCACCCTGCACCACGGCGGCAGCGTCGCGATGCTGGGCCTGCCGCCCGAGGAAGTGGCGATCGACTGGAATGAAGTCATCCTCAAGGGGCTCACCCTCAAGGGCATCTACGGACGGCAGATGTTCGAGACCTGGTACAAGATGGCGGCGCTGCTGCAAAGCGGACTGGACGTGCGCTCGATCATCACGCACCGGCTGCCCTACACCGACTACCGCCAGGCCTTCGACACCATGGCACGGGGCGAGGCCGCCAAGATCGTCATGAGCTGGGAGTGAATGCCTGCCCCGGCGGCGAGTCCGCCGGCCTCACTCCACGGTGCAAGGACAATAGTAGTAAGTCTGCGTCGGGTCCGCGGCCAGACGCGCCAATCTAGCCAGCTCTTCCTCGAGGGGCGACAGCATGCGCCGGGCGCTCGTGAAGAGCTCGCTTCTCGGCACCAGGGCGCGCAGCACCCGCGCGGCGAGCGCCTGCGTCCGCACCGCGAGCGCCTGACGCCAGCCGAGCGGCATCTCCAGATATTCGACCTTGTAGTCGTCGCCCAGCCCGGCGCGCTCGGCCGCCGCGTCCAGCGCGTCGCGGTACGAGCCCAGCTTGTCCACCAGGCCGCGCTCCACGGCATCGACGCCGGCCCACACCCGGCCGTGCGCCACGGCGTCGATCTCCTCCACCGAGCGCTCGCGCGCCTGTGCCACGGCGTTCACGAACACCTCGTAGGCGTGCTCGACCGTGGCCTGCAGAATGTTACGCGCCGGCTCCCCGAGCGAACGCTCGGGCCGCAGCGCCCCGGCAAGCGGCGTCGTGCCCACGCCATCGACGGTGATGCCGACCTTGCCGAGCGTACGCTCGACGGTCGGGAAAATGGCCCACACGCCGATGGAGCCGGTCAGGGTGCTCGGGCTCGCCCAGATCTCGTCCGCATCCATGGCGATGTAGTAGCCGCCCGAGGCGGCCGTGCTGCTCATGGAGGCGATCACGGGCTTGCCGGCCCGTCGCAGCGCAAGCACCTCGCGACGGATGATTTCCGAGGCGAGCATGCTGCCACCGGGGCTGTCGATGCGCAGCACCACGGCCTTGATCTCATCGTCGTCCAGCGCACGACGCAGCAGCTCCACGCTGGAATCGGCGCCGATGACGCCCGGCGGCTGGTAGCCGCCCAGAATCTCGCCGGAGGCGACCAGGACGGCGACCCGCTCGCCCTTGGTGCGCAGTGAACGCGCCGCGCGCGTGGCGGCGAGGTAATCCCAATGCGGCACGCCGCGGAAGGTGTGTTCGCGTTCGTCCTCGCCCACCATTTCGATGAGCTGCCTCTCGACTTCGCGCCGCGACTTGAGCCCGCTCACCAGCCCGCTGTCGAGCGCCACGGCCGCCAGGTCGCCGCCGCGCGCCCGCACCAGGGGCTCGAGCTGCTCGACGTACGTCGACACCGCCTCGGGCGCCAGGCCGCGCGCCGCGGTCACCCCCTCCTGGTAGCGGGCCCACAGCGCCTCGAGCCAGACCGAGACCTGCTCACGGTCCTCCTCCGACATTTCCTGGCGGCTGAAGCGCTCGGTAGCGGTCTTGAACTCGCCGGCGCGAAAGACGTTGACGTCGACTTCGAGCTTGTCGATGGCGCCCTTGAGGAAGGCGCGGTAGTAGCCGTAGCCCTGGATGAGCACGGCGCCTTGCGGATCGAGATAGATTTCGTCGGCGTGAGCTGCGAGGTAGTACTGCGCCTGGTCGTAGCCTTCGCCGAGGGCAATGACGGGCTTGCCGCTCTCGCGGAACTCGCGGATGGCGCCGCCCAGTTCCTCGAGCTTGGAGAGCCCGCCGCCGGTCAGCTCGCCGAGGTCCAGCACCAGCGCGCGGATGCGTCGATCGTCGCGCGCCATGCGCACGGCATCGACCAGATCACGCAGCAGAGTCTCCGCACGCCCCTGGCCATAGGCCTCGGCCACGGCACGCTCGAAAGGGTCGCCCGAGAGCTGCTCGACCAGCACGCCCTGCGGCGCGATGACCAGCGCCGCCTCGCCCGGCACGATGGGCGCCCGCGGCGCGACCAGCGCCACGATGACCGCGAACACGATCAGCAGCAGCAGCAGGTGCAGCACCTTGCGCACCCCGTCGAGAGTGCGCCAGATGAATCCCAGCAGCGCCAGCAGGACTCGCACGGGCGTGCCTGCGCCAGGCCTGAGTGACCGGCCCTGGAGGCGTCAGGCCCGGACCGTCAGACCTTTTCCTCGATGCGCGCCGCCTTGCCGGTGCGCTCGCGCAGGTAGTAGAGCTTGGCACGCCGCACGTTGCCGCGGCGCTTGACGGTGATGGCGCCGATCGCCGGGCTGTAGGTCTGGAACACGCGCTCCACGCCTTCGCCGTGCGAAATCTTGCGCACCGTGAACGAGGAGTTGAGGCCGCGGTTACGCTTGGCGATGACCACGCCCTCGTAGGCCTGGATGCGCTCGCGCTCGCCTTCCTTGACCTTGACCTCGACGACCACGGTGTCGCCGGGCGAGAAATCCGGAATCTCCTTGTTGAGCGCCTCGCGCTCCAGTTCTGCAATGATGTTGCTCATGTTGATGCTTCCCGTCCCGTTCCGACGCGTTCAATCCGACTGCGACGCATCGCCCGCGCGATGCTCCGCGATGTATTCCTCCAACAGCTCACGCTGCGCGGCGCTCAGCTCCAGCTTCGCGAGCAGGTCCGGGCGCCGTTGCCAGGTCCGGCCGAGCGCCTGCTTTTCGCGCCAGCGCGCGATGGCGGCGTGATTGCCGCCCAGCAGGACCTGCGGCACCGCGCGGCCCTCGAACACTTCCGGCCGCGTGTAATGCGGCCAGTCGAGCAATCCCGCCACGAAAGAGTCCTGTCGTGCCGACTCCTCGTCGCCCAGCACCCCGGGCAGCAAACGCACCGTGGCATCGATCAGCACCAGCGCGGCCAGCTCACCACCCGAGAGCACGTAGTCGCCGATCGACACGCACTCATCGATCTCCGTCTCGAGCACCCGCTCGTCGACGCCCTCGTAGCGTCCCGCGAGCAGCAACAACCCGGGACAGCGCGCCAGCTCCGCGGCCTTGGCCTGCGTGAGCGGCTCTCCGTCGGCGGCCAGGTAAATGGCCGGACTGCCCGCGGGGAGCCTCGCCCGCGCGGCACGCAGCGCCGCGCACGCCGGCTCCGCCTTGAGCACCATGCCCGGACCGCCGCCGTACGGGCGATCGTCCACGGTGCGGTGCACGTCCCGTGCGAACTCGCGGGGCGAGCTCGCCGCGACGGCCACTCGGCCCCGCTCGATGGCCCGTCCCAGCACACCGTAACGGACGGCCTCCGCGATGAAGTCCGGGAACAGCGTTACGACTTCGATGCGCATCGCACGATTTCCCAAACCCGGCCCCGGCCGGCGCCTACCAGTCCGCTTCCCAGTCGAACACCACGCGCCCGGCGTCGAGATCGACCTCCAGGACGCGTTCCTTCACGAACGGGATCCAGTGCTCGCGCTCGCCGTGCACCACGACGATGGTCCCGCCCGGTGCGTTCCGGAAGTGATCGATCCGGCCGAGGCGCTCCCCTCCCGGTGAGTACGCCTCCGCTCCCTCGAGATCGCTCCAGTAGTACTCTCCCGGCGCGAGCGGCGGCAGCTGGCTGCGCCAGACCCCTACCTCCGCCCCGGTGCGCTCGCGCGCCTGTTCGGGGCTGTCGATCCCGGCGAGCTTGGCCAAGATGCCCTTGGCGGTGACACGACCGCCCTCGAGCGTCAGCTCCGTCCAGCTGCCCGGACGTCCGAGCTGCCAGACCGGGTACTTCAGGATGTTGTCGGGCGGGTCGGTGTACGAGCGGACTTTCACCCAGCCCGCCACGCCGAACGCGCCGGCCACACGCCCCAGCACGACAACCCGATCCCCCTCCCGATTCCCGGCCCCATCGGCGGCAGAGGCCACCTGCGCCGCCTCGGGTAGAGGACCTGGGGTCGCCTCAGGCAGCGGCTGCCTGGCGCCGGTGCTTGGCGACGAGCTGCGCGACACGCTCCGACGGCTGCGCCCCGCGGCTGACCCAGTAGTCGATGCGCTCCAGGTCGAGCTTCAGGTCGCGGGTCTTGTCGGTGGCAAGCGGATCGAAATAGCCGACCTGCTCCAGGATGGCGCCGCCCTGACGCTTGCGGCTGTCGGTGACAACCACATGATAAAAGGGCTGTTTTTTCGCGCCGCGGCGGGTCAGCCGAATGGTAACCATGCGTATCGAGCCTCGAAAAATTCGTGTCGGGTGAGGGGCCGCAGGTTCCACAGGCCCCAGCAAGGGGCGCGAATCTTACTGAAAAAACGCGGGAAAGTGAATTATTCGAAGCGCGGGATCGGACATCCTGTCACGACCCGCGCGGCAACGGGCAAAAAGCGCGGTTTTTGCCCGTCGCCCGCCGCCAAGGCGGCGGGGCACATCCCTGTGCCCGGGGCGAAGCGCGGGATCGGACATCCTGTCACGACCCGCGCGGCAACGGGCAAAAAGCGCGGTTTTTGCCCGTCGGAGGCGCCTCAGCCGGGCAGACGCCCCCCGAAGGCGCGCATCATCCTGCTCAATCCGCCGCCCTTGGTCATGCTCTTCATGACCTTCTGCATCTGCATGTAATTCTTCAGCAACCGGTTGATCTCGGAGACATGCACCCCCGAGCCGGCGGCGATGCGCCGTTTGCGGGACGCATCGATGGTCTTGGGATAGCGCCGCTCCCCCGGCGTCATGGAGCGGATGATGGCCACCTGACGCTTGATCTCGCGGTCGTTGACCTGCGGCATGCCCGCGGCCCGGCCGGCCAGCGGCCCGGGAAGCTTGTCGAGCAGCGCCGCCAGCCCGCCCATGCGCTCGACCTGCTGCAGCTGATCGTGCAGGTCCTCGAGGTCGAAGTCCTTGCCCTTCTTGAGCTTGCGCGCCAGCTTCTCGGCACGCTCGCGGTCCACGGTGCGCGTGACGTCCTCGACCAGCGACAGCACGTCGCCCATGCCGAGGATGCGCGAGGCCATCCGGTCGGGATGGAACGGCTCGAGGGCGTCGAGCTTCTCGCCCGTGCCCATGAACAGGATGGGCT
>QGUO01000511.1 GCA_003242495.1 Pseudomonadota bacterium
GCATTGCGATGCCTTGCGATGCGACGCAGGGGGGGGGCGTGCGACGCAACAGGGCGCCCACATTACGCCCTGCGGCGGCTTCCGGCAAAACGCCTGCGCAGCGCGGCCAGGTCCGCCCCAGGGGCCCACGGGTGGGTCCGCCCACGCGCGAACCGGCCTCAAAAACCGCTGACGGATGTGGTGCACACGCAACAACTGCGCACCGAGCGAGTGTCTCGACGGGCGCTGACGCCACTCGGAACCAGTTTGACAATTCTTTTCGTTCGCTGGCGCGCCCTGGACGCCTGTCAGCATCGGGGATGCTGAGGCCGGCGCCCGGGTGGGTCCGCCGGCGCTGCGCGGGCGCCCCGCTGCCTTTGCCCGCGCGGGGCTCGTGGCAGGCACGCCGGCATCGACGAATATTCAACGGATGAGGAAATATGGAAGGTCCTGCACTGCAATTGCAGGCGCGGCCAATGCACCGGTTCGCCGAGAGCGGCGTCACGGCAGCGATCTTCACTGCAACGAGGGGGGGCTGCCGGCGTCCGCGGTGGCGTCGATTTATGACAAAAAAGCCGGCGCTGTCGGGACGGGAGCGCCTGCTTCACGCGCTGTTCTCGGGCTGCGTCCAGCGGCGAATGTCTGACGCTTCTTGACGACTGCTTCACGGTTCTTTGGCGCCAGCCCTTGCAACGGCGGTATCGAGCACCTTCCGCTACATTGCTGCATCACTGACGCACTGCTAGCCTCGCTGATGAGGCGCCCGGTGTGTGTCTTTCCACTGGTCGTGACATGCCCCGTGCCCTCAACGAAATCCGGTCTCGATGGCCGTGTTTCGTAGAAGAAATCGATGCTCGTAGGCCGGAGCCTGGGACCACCCAAGCCCGCTTGTAGATGCAACAAACAGTTAGGGGGATTCATGATCGCAATACGTCCTGCAGGGACGGCGGCCCTGAGGGCTGCCGTCCGCGCGCACGTGTCCGCAAAGTCCGTCGGTCGTGGGCTCATGGGCGCCAGCCTGTGCGCCGCCTTGTCGCTGGGTCTGAGCGGGCACGCCCAGGCTCAGGATGCGACGCCGCCCGGCGCCATGCTCGAGGAGATCACCGTCACCGGCTCGCGCATCATGCGACGGGACTACGAGGCGAACAGCCCCCTGATCTCCGTCGAGAGTGAGCTGCTCGAGAGCCGCACCGGTCTCAACATCGAGTCCTACCTGAACCAGCTGCCGAACTACAACCCGGCGGCGTCGCCGGTGACGACTCAGCAAGATGTGCAGATCACGCCGGTCAACTCGGTCGGCATCTCGTCCATCTCGTTGCGCGGCTTCGGCCCCAACCGCAACCTGGTGCTGGTCGACGGTCAGCGCATGGTGCCGATCAACGCACTGATGGTGACCGACGTGAGCTCCATTCCGTCGGCGCTCATCGAGCGCGTGGAGATCATCTCCGGTGGCGCCTCGGCCGTGTACGGCGCCGACGCGATCGGCGGCGTGACCAACTTCATCCTGAAAAAGAACTTCGAAGGCGTGGAGCTCGACACACAGGCGAGCAGCACCGAAGCCGGTGATGGTGAGGAATACCGCACCTATGCCTTGATGGGCACCAACTTCGACGGTGGCCGGGGCAACGTCACCTTCGGCGTCGAGTACTACAAGCGCGAAGCGGCCTACGAGAAGAACCGCGACTTCTACAAGCGGGCCTGGGCGGATCCCACGGTGGGGGGCGATTTCTTCGTCTTCGGCTACAACGGCTACAACACCGCGTTCAGCTTCAACAACCCCTCCGCGGCAACGGCCGAGGCCATCATGGGCAACCCGGTGCGTGCCTTCGGTTCGCCCGGCTCCTTCGAAGGGTACCGATTCAACAACGACGGCTCGCTGTTCGTGACCGGATCGGGGAACAATATCGGCAAGTACCTCGCCGGCGGCGGCGTCATCGACAACTACAACTACGCCGTCCAGCATGCATACGACGGTACCATCGAGCAGCGCGGCCAGCTGATCGACACCCTCAAGTGGAATTACACCGAGGCCTACGCCAGCTCGCCTCAGGAGCGGTATTCGCTGTTTGCTTCCGGCCGGTACGACCTCACGGACAACATCGAGTTCTATGCCCGTGGCACCTGGGCGGAGAGCAAGACGCGCACCCGACTGTTCCCGGCCAATGCCAGCTTCGGCTGGGAGGCGTCGATCCCATACAACCCCGTCACCGACAGCCCGGTCGATCCGACGCTCGATTGGACGGATCCGAATCGGGTGCGCGCCGCGTTGGCGGACGAGACGGCCTGGCAGGCTTACGCCAACCCGAACTTCATTGGGACCGGGCAGCCGGGCGCGCAGCATCCGGTGCCAGTGGAGTTCGCGATTCTGTTGAACAGCCGGCCCAACCCCGCAGGTGACTGGATTCTGGAAACCTATCCCTCCAACAGTTTCGATGCGCGCTCCACGTTGAACACCAATACGGTGTGGCAAGTCGATGCCGGCGTGCGCTTCGACCTGCCGTTCGGCGACTGGACCGGCGATGTGTATCTGGCGCACGGCGAATCCAGCACCTACAACGTTGCCTACGGCAACAACTCGCTGACGCGCTGGCGCCTGCTGGTGTCGCAGCCCGACTACGGCCGCAATGCCACCCTGGAGGCCAATCAGCCGAACACTTCGCCGCCGGGCTCGCCGCCGGCGAGCCCGG
>QGUO01000512.1 GCA_003242495.1 Pseudomonadota bacterium
AGCCTCTACAACCTGCGCGTCATCGCACATCATGGCCAGATCCCACGACCGGCCGTTCGCGGCGGCGGGTTCTCGCGCCTCGGTGACCGCGTGCTGCTCGCCACGGGCGACGGCCATCTCTACTCCATCGCTGCACCCGGCGGCACGCTGGACGTGCGGGCCATGCCGTATCACATCCCGATCAACGGGGAGGCGTTCGCCCGCGCAGCGGGCACCGAGTACAAGGAGCCGGAGAAGTCCCGTGACTTCGGTGCGCAGTCGCCCCCGGGGGTGCATACCTGGCGCTTCCGCGTCGCGGGCGTGCTCGCACAGGAACGGAAGGATGGCACGCGCATTTTCGCTGCACACCACTATTGGCACGCTGCGCTGCAATGTTTCACGATCCGCCTGTCGGTGCTGGAGATTCCGCATGGCGCGCCCAGCGCGGATCCGCCAGGACGGTGGCGCACCATGTTCGACGCATCGCCTTGTCTGCCGCTGCGCGGACCGGACGCCAAGCAGGGCAAGCATCCGTTCTATGGTGAGGAATCCGGCGGGCGACTCGCGCTGCTCGATGACGACACCCTGCTCCTCACGGTGGGCGACATGGGGTTCTCCGGGGTGGAATCACGCCGCATGCTGGCGCAGGACCCCGAGGCCGCTTACGGAAAAACCATCCGCTTCGACCTGAGGTCCGGCGAGCATCGCATCTTCACCACGGGTCATCGCAACCCACAGGGACTGTACGTGGGCGACGATGCAATCTGGCTGACCGAACATGGCCCCCGCGGTGGCGACGAATTGAACGTGCTGATCGAGGGGCAGAACTACGGCTGGCCGCTGGTCACGTACGGCACCGACTACGGGGCGTTCACCTGGCCCTTGAACGCTCGACCAGGCAGGCACGACGGCTATCCGGAAGCCGTGTACGCCTGGGTGCCCTCCGCCGGGATCACCAATCTGATCCGCCACTCCGGCGGCGCGCGCTTCGCGGCGTGGCGCGGAGACTTTCTGGTCGGCGCGCTGTCCACGCGCTCGATGTACCGCCTGCGGGTGCGCGACGGGCGCGTGGTGTTCAGCGAAGCCATCGAGCTGGGGGCACGCGTGCGTGACCTGATCGAGCTCGCGGACGGGCGCATTCTGGCGTGGACGGACGAGGCTGCCCTCCTGGAAATCGCACCCGCCGAAGGCATGAGCGGCGCGCTGCTCTTCGGCAACCGGTGCGCCAGCTGTCACGCCATCAGGGACGGGCTGGCGCACCGCGCCGGACCGGATCTGTTCGGCATCGTGGGCCGCGGCGTTGCCGAGGCCGAAATGTTCGAGTACTCCGCGGCCATACGCGCTGCAGGCGGGCGCTGGACCATCGAGCGACTCGACGCCTTCCTGACCGATCCCCAAGCAGTCATGCCCGGCACCTCCATGGCCTCGGCCGGCGTCACTGACGCACGCGAGCGGGCGCTCATCATCGAACACCTCGCCGCCGCAGGGAGCGTTCCGCGCTAGCGCGATCGGCGCCGAGCGGCGTGGCCGAGGTCGGCGCGAACCTTGCAGCAGGGGCTCGCGCGCGGCGGCTCACACGCTGCTCGCCCGCCGCCTGCGTCGATGCTCGATCTCGCGCGGGTAGATGCCGGCGCGCACCACGCGTCGCGAGGCCTCGATGCGCGCCGCCGGCGCCGGCTCGTCGGGCACCGAGGCCAGGATCGCATCGAAGCGCTCCTGCATGCCCTCCTTGAACTCCGAGTGCGTGAGGATGAACAAATCGTTGTGGCGAATCCCGTCCAGCACGCGCTCGCCAGCCTCCAGCGGATCCATCCCGGGCGACGGCGGCCGCGGACGTCCGTCGGGCAACGGCGGCAAGGGCCGGGAGGGGTCGTTGTTGGTGTCGACCAGCCCGGGGCAGTACACCGAAGTGCCCACGGTCGTGCCTTCGAGCTCGATGCGCAGCGCTTCCATCAAGCCGACCGCGGCGAACTTGGTCGCCGTGTACACCCCGGCCGTCGAGCCGGGCAGCAGGCCGCCCATCGAGACGGTGGTCACGATGTGCCCGCCCTCGCCGTGCGCCAGCATGTGCGGCAGGCACGCGGCCACGCCGTTGTAAATGCCGGTGAAATTCACGGCAACCGCTGCGTCCCACTCAGCGAACGGCGCTTCGCTCGCCTTGCGCAGCGTCTTGATACCGGCATTGTTGACGAGCACGTGCAGGTTGCCGAACTTGGCATTGACCTCTTCGAGCAGCCGCTGCCAGCCGTCGCGGTCCGTCACATCGTGCTTGATCGGCAGTATGCCGGCGTTGTCCTTCTTGAACAGCGGCAGCGCCCGCCGCAGACGCTCCTCGTTGCGGTAGCCGATCACGACCTTCATGCCGGCATTCGAGAAGGCCCGCGCAATACCGAGGCCGATGCCGTCGGAGGCGGCCGTGACATACGCGGTCTTGCCGGCAACCTCCCGCAACGGCGCGGGCTGGGAGGACGTCATCTGTCCTGCGGAGCCTTGCGCCGACGCCCCCTGCGCCTGAGCCCGCGCCGCGAGCCCCAGTCCGCCCAGGACGCTGGCTGCGCCGGCCCCGAGCGCCATGGTTTCCAGGAACCGCCGCCGCTCGATGGCCGCCCGCCCGGCTCCGGGCGCGGAACGCACGTTCTTCTTGCTCATGAGTCCCCCTTCGCAGACTGACGCCCAGTATGGCGC
>QGUO01000091.1 GCA_003242495.1 Pseudomonadota bacterium
TCGAACGTCCAGCGCACGATCTCACCCGTGAGCTGATCGGGAGTGATGTGCAGGTTCGAAGCGGCGCGGATGAACTCGAACACCGGCACGTTGGTCACGCTGAAGTCCACGTGCACCTTGCTGCCTTCGGTGAAAGCGTTCATGACGTGGAAGCCCGAGCAGGCCGGCGCCCGATACCAGCGCATGTCGCTCACCTTGCCGTCGCGCGGCATGATGCCGAACATGGTCTCCTTGTCGCCTTCCCACACCCAGTGCGGCCCACCGGCCTCGATGCGGGCCCGGTCGGCCGTGATCGGGAACAACGGGAACACGACATGCTCCTTGGTGACCGCGAAGTCGTGCATCAGCCCGCAATAGGGCGCTTCGAACCAATCCTCGCGTACCAGCTCACCGTCGCGGTTGGCCACGCAGTAGGCGACCTGACGTGAGGCGAGCCCGTCCGCTTCGTAGCCGAAGAAGTACATCTCGCCGGTGTCGGGGTCGATGTGCGGATGGGCCGTCATCGTCTCGCTGCGCAGGCGGCCGTGATAGTTCCACTCGCCGACGGTGGCGAGCGAGTGCGGATCGACCTCCCAGGGAAGGCTGTCCTCCTTGGCGGCGAGAATGCGCCCGCCGTGGAAGATGGGGGTGGTGTTCGCCGCCCCGCGGCCCTTGCCGCGCACGCTCGGATCGTCGGTATACGGGTTGCGATACAGACCGTGCAGCGAGCGGCGCGCGGCGCGCTCGTTCTTCCAGCGCTCGGTCTGCACGTAGCGCATCTTGAAATCCACGTGTCCCTTCTGGAACCGGAACACGCTGACCATCCCGTCGCCGCTCAGGTAGGTATCGTCGCCGAGCATCGGCGGATACTGCGGGTCGGGGATCGAGCGATACCAGGCGCCGTCGATCTCGTGCGGTATCTCGCCGATGACGACCAGGTCATAGATATCGCACTCGACGCGCGAGGGTTGGTTGTGTCCGCGGAAATCAGGAGTATCGGGAAACGGATGTGTCACGGTGATATGTCCAGCTGGCCCCAGTCTTCGTGCGCACGGGAAATGACATAGGCGTGGATCGCCTCGACGTCCTCTTCCGAGAGCAGCGAGGCGAAGCTCGCCATGCCCTTGTCCTGGCGCAACCCCTTCAAGACGATGTCGTTGAATTCAGCATGTGTCTGGCTGTCCATGAAGCGCAGATCCTTCACGCCGCCGATGGCGAGCTGGCCATGGCACTGCGCGCAGGTATTGGCGAACAGCTTCGCTCCGCGCTGCACGGTCTCCTCGTCGGCGCGCAGCGGCGGCGGTGGCGGCAGCGGCTCGGCTTCGGGCATCGGCGGCAGCTCGAGCTTGCCGCCCAGCTTGAACACCAGGAGGCGGGCCGGCGCGCGCGGCAGCTCGATGCCCTGGCCGCGCTCGACCACGGCGGCGCCGCCGCCCCAGCCGGCGTTCACGGCGATGTATTGCTCGCCGTCGACCTCATAGGTGATCGGGCCGGCCACCGGCGCGCTTTGCACCGGCATCTCCCAGAGCAGCTCGCCGTCGGTGGCACGGAAGATCGCCAGTGTCTGGCGGGTGGTGCCCTCGATGACCAGGTTACCGGCCGTGGTGAGCACGCCGCCGTTGCCATGACGCGGCAGCGGCACTTTCCAGGCAGCCTCCTGCTTCACAGGGTCCCAGGCGAGCAGGTAGGTCCGCTCCCTGGCAGCGGCTTCCTTCTGCAGCGCCATGCGCTTCTCCAGGGCCGCGCCGGTGTAGCCGCCCCAGCCGGCATTCGAGCGGAACTTGCGCGGCTCGAAATCCGGATCGAGGGCGTAGACGCTCCAGTGCTCATAGGCCGGGAAATAGGCCAGGCCGGTCTGCGGGTTGAACGCCATCGGGAACCAGTTGTGCGCTCCGCCGGGACCGGGGGAGACCAGCACCGGATCGACGCCGGCATGTGCCTCGGGATTGATGGCCGGGCGGCCGGTTTCCAGGTCGATGTGGCTTGCCCAGGTGACCGGCACGAAGTTCTTCGCCGAGATGAGCTCGCCGGTGCGTCGGTCGATCACGTAGAAGAAGCCGTTCTTCGGTGCCTGCATCAGCACCTGGCGTGTCTCGCCCTCGATCTCGAGGTCGGCCTGCACGATGGATTGCGTGCAGGTGTAGTCCCAGTCCTCCTCGGGCACCATCTGGTAGTGCCAGCGGTACTCGCCGGTGTTCACGTCGAGGGCGACGATGGAGCACAGGAACAGGTTGTCACCGCCCTCGGGGCTGCGATGCGGCCAGGCGAGCGGCGAGCCATTGCCGGTGCCGATGTAGACGAGGTTGAGCTCGGGATCGTAGGCGAACGAGTCCCACACCGTGCCGCCGCCGCCGAGCTTCCACCACTCGCCGGTCCAGGTCTTGGCGGCCATCTCCATCGCCTCGTTCTCGAAGCCGTCCGCCGGGTTGCCAGGCACGGTATAGAAGCGCCACAGGAACTCGCCGGTATCCGCATCGTAGGCGCTCACGAAGCCGCGTACGCCGAGATCGGCTCCGCCGTTGCCGACCACCACCTTGCCGTCGAACACGCGCGGTGCGCCGGTGATCGAGTACGGCCAGTCCTTGTCGAACGTCTGCACGGACCACACCGGCCGGCCGGTCTTTGCATCGAGCGAGATCAGTCGCCCGTCGAGCGTGGCGATGATGACGTTGCGCTTCCACAGCGCCAGCCCGCGCGAGACCGGCTCGCAGCACGCATAGCGCCCCCACTCGCGCGGGACTTCGGGGTCGAAGGTCCACAGCAGTTCGCCCGTGCGCGCATCGTGCGCCATGACGATGTTCCAGGCGCTGATGTTGTACAGCACACCGTCGGCGACGAGCGGTGTGGCCTCGACGCCGCGCATGGTATCGAGATCGTGGTACCAGGCGAGACCGAGCTCGCCGACATTGTGCTCGTTGATTTGATCGAGCGTGCTGAAGCGCTGCGCCGTGTAAGTGCGTCCGTCCATCAGCCACTGCCCGGGCTCGCGTTCGGCGGCGACGAGGCGCGCGGCATCGACGACGCCTCCGTCTCGGGCGGTGGGGGACCGTGCCTCGCTGCAGCCGGCCAGGATGGCGGCGCAGACCAGCAGACTCGGAAGCAGGGCGCAACGGGCGTTGCGACGAGGCTGGGACATCGTGATCCTCATGGTCTGACTCGAAAATGCTAGCGCGGGTCGCGGCGGGCGCTTGATCCGGCTGGACCCGCGAGTTGACTCGGTTGGAAACTTTGTTCTGGCGGCCGCCAAGAATACCGGATCCAGTGCCGGAGTAGGCGCATTATCACGGCGCGCCGGGGCGACGCGCACGTCGGCCGTCCGTCGAACGGAGTGATCCTGGCGGGATTCAGTTGTTCTTCTGTACCGCTCGCGGCGTGAACGGAGCGGCCTCGGCGAGGCCGTTACGCCATTCGCGTGGCGTGCAGTGATAGCGGCGTTTGAAGGCACGCGCGAAATGCGCGGTGTCCTCGAAACCAACCCCGAAGGCGATCTGGGTGATGGTCTTCGATGCGTGACGCGGATCACGCAAATCGCTCGCGGCGCGTGTCAGGCGCCGCATCCAGATCTGCGCCGTGACCGAAGTGCCGACTGCCTTGAGCAGCACCTCGTCGAGCCGCCGCCGGCTGATTCCCTGCGCACGGGCGATCGTGGTGGCACTCAGGTTTGGATCGCCGAGTTCGGCGTCGATGAGCGACAGCGCCGCGCGCACGCGCCAACTGACCTCCTCCATGCATGGCAACTGGGGCGGCTTCGGCACGCCGAGTAATTGGATGACGCCGGAGAGCGCGGCGGCACACTGATCGTCCTCGAGAAGGGACGCCGACTCCAGCAGGTTGTGCAGCACGTTGCTCAGCAGAATCGCGCCCGGCTCCTCGGAATCGAACACCGCCGCCGTGCAGCGTTCCAGATACGGACAGCGCCCGAGCACCATGTAGCGGGGGATCTGCAGGAACATGAACTGCGAGGAGGCGCCCTCGGCCACCTCCAGCTCGAACGGCGCGACCTCGTCCACTACGCAGATCTCACGGGGGCGCAGCTGGCAGGTACGCCGGCTCTGGCGCACCACCGTCGAGCCCTGCAGCTGCAACATCACCGAGAAGCGCGGCACGCTCTCGGCGGAACCGTCGCCCGGCGAATAGCTGACCTGCAGCGGTGGAGAGAGGATGGCCCAGAGATGCCCCGCGCCGAACGGCCGGCCCTGCATCCAGCCGGCGCCGGGATTGGCGTCCAGCTCGCGGACCGACAGACCCGGAAAGAACTCATGGGCGGTCTGTTTCCAGATCACCGCCCGCTGAGCCTGGTCCACTCCCTGCAGGTCGAGCGAGGAAGGAATGCGGATCGAGCTCAAGGCGTCTACCTCAGTCAACTCGGAACTCCAGCGCATCACCGGCCGCCGTGTCGCTGGCCGGGCACTTGGAGCACCCCGGCCGCGCATTGTCCTGCGGTCCAGGATTCGAGGATGAAAGGGCCGGTCCGGTCGGCTCTCGTCGGGCGGCGCAGACGCCGGGCATCGCACGCTGCTCCCGCACCGAGGCGCGCATGGGTGCGTCTCACCAATCCTATTATGGCGCTCGCCGCTCGGCAACGCGCCGTGTACGTGTGAGCACTCAGTCAAACGCTGAGAGTCGGGTAAGGCCTTGGACGCATCTGCGCCACCGGGGTGTGCCGGTAAGTTAATCTTCGAGCAACGCCGCTTCCACGAGAGTCAATTTCGGGGCTCCAACCGGATCAAGCGGCGCTGCGCGCGACGGCTATCCTGCCGTCTCATCCGATAAGTCTTCGAACATGCCGAGGGCAAGTGGGGGAGCCGGCAGCCGTGCCGAGCGCGCCTGTTGTCGTCGTCATCTCGACGATTCTCAACTTCGTTCCAGCCATTGGGGGGCATTGTCTCAATGATATCTAGTGCATTCCGGTACCTCGAACCGCGCGCTGCCCTGCGCCGGCTGCGCTCGCCGCTAGCGATGGCGGTCGCCGCAGCCCTCGGCACGGGTGCCGTCCAGGCGCAAGAGGCGCAGGAGGCGGCTGCAGAGCCGTTGCTGCAGGAAATCGTCGTGACCGGATCGCGCATCGTGCGCCGCGATTTCCAGGCGAACACGCCCATCACCACGGTCCGCGAGGAAGTCCTGGAGAACACCGGCAACTTCGCGCTCGAGTCGAAGCTGCTGCAGCTGCCGCAGTTCTCCGGTGCGGCCAACAGCCAGTACTCGACCGGCTACTTCAACAGTGGTGCGGCGACCCTCAATCTGCGCAACCTGGGTGACAACCGCAACCTGGTGCTGCTGGATGGTCGGCGCCTGCAGCCGTCCACGTCCTCGCTGGCCATCGACGTCAACACCATTCCCTCGGCGATGATCGAGAGCGTCGAGGTCATCACGGGCGGTGCGTCCGCCGTGTACGGCGCGGACGCGGTCTCCGGCGTGGTGAACTTCAAGCTGAAGCGGAACTTCGAAGGCGTCCAGGTGGATGCCTACTACGGCGTCTCCGAGCGCGGCGACAACCGTCAGGTGGACGTCAGTGGCGTGATCGGCGGCAACTTCGCCGAGGGACGCGGCAACGCGATCGTGGCGATGAGCTACTCCGATCGCGGCGAGGTCGAGAACATCGACGTGCCCTTCATGCGTCGTGGCTTCGAGGTCGGCGCCATTCCCTCTTCGTCGAGCTTCCTCGCGAACGGCTACTACAAGCCGTCGCCCACGAACGCGCCGTCCCAGGCAGCACTCGACGCCTACTTCGGCCAGTTCGGCGCCGCGCCCGGCGCTGTCACCCCGGGCACGTCGCTCGGCTTCAACAATGACGGCACCTCGATGTTCAACATCCGTGGTGCGGACATCTACAACTTCACGAGCGATCTGTTCCCGCGCTATGTGATCGATACGTTCTCGACGCCGGGGACGGCGGTCGTCAAGCAGAACCTGGCTGCTGACACGCTCACCTCGCTGCCGATGACGCGCTGGTCCACCTTCGCCATGGGCGATTTCGAGATCAACGACTCGGTCGCGATCTTCGGCCAGGTGCTCTACACCCACTACGACAGCACCACGATCGGCGGTCCGCCGGTCGCGGACAACTACTGGCAGGTGGCCATCCCGCGTGATGGCGAACATCCGGTGCCCGCGGACTTCGCCGCACTGCTCGATTCGCGTCCGGATCCCACGGCGCCGTGGGTCCTGGGCAATCTGCTGTCCTTCATGGGCATGGGCACGGTCGAGCACAGCAATGACGTGTTCCAGGTCGTCGGCGGCCTGCGCGGACAACTGCTCGATACCGACATGACCTGGGAAATCTACGCCTCCAAGGGCCGCACCCAGCTCGTCGACAAGGGCGTGTCGGGCTTCGCGTCCCTGGCGCGCTACCAGGAGCTGATGCTGGCGCCGAACTACGGTGCGAACTACGTCGGCGCGTACGGCACCTGCACGAGCGGCATCAGCCCGTTCGGCGAGGTGAACGGCGAGGGCGCCGGGCAGTGGGGGCCGAGCTCGCTGCCGCAGGTCTCGGCGGACTGCATCGAGTACCTCAATCCTTATCAGACCACGACCACGCGGCTCGATCAGGACGTGATCGAGGCGACCTTGCAGGGCAAGGCGTTCGACCTGCCGGCCGGTGAGGCGCGTTTCGCCGTCGGTGCGGGCTATCGCAGCAACAGCTACGACTACCAGCCGGACCGCGCGTTCCGCCCCAAGGACGACTTCTCCTCGGACATCATCGGCCAGTTCGGCATCCTGCCGGTGTACGGCCGGAACGACGTGAAGGAGATCTATGGTGAGCTGCTGTTGCCGCTGGCGCGCGACCTGCCGCTCATGGACTCTTTCGAGCTCAACCTCGCGTATCGCTATTCGGATTACAACCATGCCGGCACCGCGGACGCCTACAAGGCCGACTTCAGCTGGCAGGTGAGCGATCCGGTGCGCCTGCGCGGCGGCTATCAGCGCGCGGTGCGTGCACCGAACGTCATCGAGCAGTTCGGTCCGCCGACGCTGGTGTTCGGGACCGGTATGGATCCGTGCGAATCGGCCCGTCCGGAGCCCTGGGCGAACAACCCGTCGAACCCCAATCGCGAGCAGGTGCAGGCCCTGTGCCGTGCGCTGATGGGCGCGGGTGCGCCGGACATCACCGATCCGGTCAACGACCCGTACGGCCTGAACTCCTACACGGGCGGCGGCTCGGGATCGCTCAACACCTATCCGTCGGGCAACCCGAACGTGCGGCCTGAAAAAGCCGATACCTTCACCTTCGGCGCGGTGTTCTCGCCGTACTGGACGCTGCCGCTCAACGGCCGCATGGAGGTGTCGATCGACTTCTACGACATCGAGATCGAGGGTGCGATCGGCTATGTGAACGCGCAGCTCGCGTACCAGCTGTGCTTCAACGCCAACGGGACCAGCAATCCGACGTATGATCCGAGCAATTTGTATTGCCAGACGCTGGGGCGCTCGACGACGCCGGGATCCGGTGGCTACCCGACCGGGGCGTTCAGCACCTATCTGAACCAGGGCGGAATCGAGACGCGTGGCGTCGATCTGCAGGCGAACTTCGACTTCGACGTCGGTCCGGGCCAGCTCACCGTCAACACGGTGCTGAACTACCTGGATACCTTCAAGCGTCGCGTGGCGCCGGGGACCCCGGACATCGAGTATGCCGGCTTCGCGGGCGGCTACTTCGATTACAAGGCGTACACCAACGTCGCGTACGCCTGGGGTGATGCGCTGGTGGGCATGCGCTGGCGGCACCTGTCGAGCGTCAAGCCCCAGGACTACCTGGTCGCGCCTTGCTCGCCGGAGGCTACGCGCTGCTTCCCGGACACCGATGCCTACAACATGTTCGACCTGTACGGTACTTACAGGATCACCGATACTGTGAGCTTCCGCGCAGGTGTGGACAACGTGTTCGACAAGGATCCGCCGATCACGCGTGGCATTCCGGGCAGCACCGACGTGCAGAACTACGACGTGATCGGGCGTCGTTACTACATGGCCATCTCGGCCGGGTTCTGACGCGCGGCGAGTCACGGGCTCCCCGGCCGGGGAGCTCGTGACCGGTCGTGGGCGCCGCTGTGGATCGTCGGCGGCGCCCACGTTGCCCGACGTCAAGGACGTGTCGGGCGGGCGGCGTTGGCCGCCGACGGGTGCGCGAGTCGACGAAAATCGTCTGCTGGAGCACACAGGCGAAGCAGAGCATGGCAAGCTTCGTGGATTGCTCCGCGGGTGAGGACCGCGCAGCCCCTGGAACCGGCATTGGGCCCGAGACAAGGATCCGGGCGTGTGCCGCGACAAACTGGAAGAACGAATGAAAATCAACACATCGAGCGATCTGTCGAATCTTCTCCAAGACCGTTTTGCGAGCCATTGCGCGGGGCCCGGACGTTCCGGTGTCACGCACCCGGGGCGGGGGCGCCTGTCGGCGCTCGTGCTGGCCGCGCTCCTGGCGACGGCTTGTTCGTCCGCGCCCGAGCCGGCGGCGCCGGCGGAGGAGCAGAAGATTCTGATCGGCGACTCGGATGTGTATCCGGAGAGCATCACGTCCACCTCGGACGGTGCGCTCATCACCGGCAGCCTCAAGGGCATCGTGTTTCGGGCGCCGGCCGGCGAGAAGGTGGCCTGGCCGTGGATCCGGCCGAACGAGGAGAACGGCCTGATGGCGGTGTTCGGGGTGCTGGCGCATGAGCCTTCCAGCACGCTGTGGGTCTGCAATGTCCCGAATCCGTTCGACCCGCCGGCCGAGCCGCGGCCGACGGCGCTCGTGGCCTTCGACCTGGAGAGCGGCGCATGGCGCGCCACGTATCCGTTCCCCGAGCCCACCGGCGTGTGCAACGACATCGCGGTGGCCGAGAACGGCGTGGTGTACGCCACTGACACGCCCAATGGTCGCATTCTGACGCTCGCGCCCGGCGAGACGGAGCTGCGGGTATTCGGCGCCGACGAGCGCCTCAAGGGCATCGACGGCGTGGCGTTCGACGCCGCCGGCACGATGTACGTGAATATCGTGTCACGCGGCGCGCTGGTGCGTGTGGACATCGCCCCGGACGGCACCATGGGCGAGCTCACGGAGCTCGAGCTGTCCGAGCCCATCTCCGGGCCGGACGGACTGCGTCCGATCGAGGGCAATCGCTTCCTGCAGGCCGAAGGGACCGGGGGGCGCGTCACGGAAGTCATCATCGAGGGCGACCGCGCCAACATCCGCGTGCTGAAGGACGGATTGAACTCGGTGCCGGGCGTGACGCTCGTCGGCCGCACCGCCTATGCCATCGAGGGCAAGATCGGCTACCTGGTCGACCCGGAGCTCAAGGGTCAGGATCCCGGGCCGTTCGAGATTCTCGCCATCCCCCTCCATTGATGCATCGTTCACGGAGCGCGCCCATGTCCCTCGGTTTCAATATCCGTTCCTCCCTGGTCCGGCTCGCGGGAGCCGTGCTCGCGCTTGGCGCCAGCGCGGCGCTCGCACAGGCGCCCGGGGAGCGCAGTGCGGTGATCGCCAAGGATTGCGACTACGATTGTCTGGTCGGATTCGTTCGGGGCTACATGGAGGCCCTGGAACAGCGCGATCCCTCACGCGTGCGCTTTGCGCCGGACGTGCGTTTCACCGAGAACAACGTGGAAATGCCGCTCGGCGACCACGGCCTGTGGGCGACGATCACCGCGGTGAAGGACGAGGGACTGATTGCCGCGGATACCACTACCGGCGGCGGTGCGTGGATCGGTCACGTCGAGGAGCACGGGCTGCCGGTGTACTACGGCATGCGTTTGCTGGTGCGCGACCAGGCCATCGTCGAGGTCGAGACCGTGGTGGTGCGCAACACCGGTTTGCCGCTGCCGTGGGGCGATGTCAGCAAGCTCGAGCACGATCCGGCATTCGCCGAGATCCTGCCGCCCGAGCAACGTCGCCCGCGCGAGCGCCTGATCGCGGTGGCCGACAGCTATTTCGATACGGTCGAGCTCAATGATGGCGTGGTGTTCGCGCCGTTCGATCCCGACTGCGGCCGGCTCGAGAACGGCATTCTCACCACCAGCGCGAGCGCGAGTTCCGCCGGCAGCATCGCCGAGGGATGCGAGCCGCAGCTGCGGCTGGGCCTGTACCGCATCAACAAGCGTATCCGCGAACGCCGCTACCCGGTGGTCGACGTCGAGCGTGGCGTGGTCGTGGCGACCGCCTTTTTCGATCACGCCAACGAGTTCGACACCTACTACACGACGGACGGCGTGGAGCGCAAGACGCTCCTGAAGTGGCCGAACTCCATCTCGCTGGTGGAGGCCTTCAAGATCCGCGACGGGCGCATCTATCGCATCGAGGCGGTATTCACCTATGTGCCGTACTTCATGCCCTCGCCGTTCTACACCCATCCGGCTCCGCCGCCCCCGCCGCCCGCCGAGCGCGGCGCGCCGGTCGAGCCTTGTGACAGCGAGTGCCTGATCGCCATCGCCGACGACTACATGGAAGCGCTGGTGCGGCGCGAGCCCGACGGGCTTGCCTGGGCGCCACAAGTGAAGTTCACCGAGAACAGCGTGCCGATGATGATCGGCGACGGGTTGTGGGGCTCGATCCGCGGCAAGGCGGATGAGGCATTGCGCGTCGCCGATCCGCAC
>QGUO01000092.1 GCA_003242495.1 Pseudomonadota bacterium
GGGGGCGCGGGGCGCCTCGCCGCGGCATTGGCCGACGAGGGCTGGCGCGCGGAGCTGGTGCTGGATCGCGTGGCGGTCGAGCCGTTGCTGCACCTGGCGCAAGCGGCGCAGCTCGAGCTGCCGGCCAGCGCCACGAGTGGGCTGCTGTCGCTGTCGCTCGATGCGCACGGGGCGGCGACGTCCATCGCCGCGGCGCGCTTCGATGCCACCTTCGTCGGGCTGAGCGCCCACAACGAGGAGGGCAGTGTGGCGACCGACGGGCTCGCCTTGCGCCTCACGGGCACGATGACCCGGGACGTCGACGCGATACAGTTCGAGGCGGGCATGCACGCCGATGGCGGGCAGGCGTATGTCGAGCCGCTGTTCCTCGATTTCGGTGGGCATGCCGCGCAACTGAGCGCACGTGGCAGGTTCGCGGAGGGGGTGCTCACCCTGGAGCGCTTCGCCCTCGATCACCAGGACGTGAGCCGCGCGCGCGGCACGGCCGTGGTGGAGCTCGCGCGGGAACAGCCGTTGCGCGCCTTGTCGCTCGATCTCGAGGCACTGGAGTTTCCGGGCGCGTACACCAGCTACCTGCAACCGCTGCTCATCGATACCGACTTCAAGGCGCTCGAGACCGAGGGCCGGGTCGCCGGGCGCGTGGAAGTGCACGACGGCGTGCCGCGGCTGCTCGATCTCGAGTTTCATGACCTGACCCTCGACGACGGCGTCGGCGCCCTCGCGCTGGCCGGCCTGGCGGGAAGCTGGCACTGGCGTGACGTCGCCATCGAGGAGGGCGACGTGCGCGCCGCCCGGCGGTTGCTCGACGAGGCGTTACCCTCGCACCTGAGCTGGCGGGGCGGATCGTTGTTCGGCCTGAGCCTGGGCGCCAGCCAAGTCAAGTTCGCCACCATCGAGCGGCAATTCCGCCTGCTCGAGCCGGCGCGCATCCCGCTGCTGGACGGCGCCCTGGAGCTCGAGAGTTTTCGCGTGCGCAACGCCGGCACGCCGCAAGTCGCATTCCTGGTCAACGCCACCGTCCGGCCGATCAGCGCGGCGGCGCTGTGTCGTGCCTTCGGCTGGCCGGAATTCGGCGGCAGCGTCGGGGGCGCGATCTCCAGGCTGCGCATGCGCGACGGCCGGATCACGCTCGGCACGACGCTGCGCGCCCAGGTGTTCGATGGCGAAGTGACGATCAGCGACCTGCGCCTGGAGCAGCCGTTCAGCCAATGGCCGCGGTTCCATGCCAACCTGGGCATCGACAACCTCGATCTCGAGTTGGTCACCCGCGCCTTCGAGTTCGGGCGCATCACCGGGCGGCTGTCCGGGGCCATCGAGGGGCTGGAATTGTTCAATTGGACGCCGGTGGCCTTCGATGCGCGCCTGTATACCCCGCCGGGCGATCGCTCGCGGCGGCGGATCAGCCAGCGTGCCGTCGAGAACATCGGCAGCATCGGCGGCGGCGGAGTGAGTGTCACCGCGGCGCTGTCGAACGGCTTCCTGCGCTTTTTCGACGACTTCAACTACCGGCGCCTGGGCATTTCCTGCCGGTTGGAGAACGATGTCTGTCACATGGATGGCGTGAGCCCCGCGCCGAACTCGGGGTATTACCTGGTCGAGGGGAGCGGAATCCCCCGCATCAACGTCATCGGCAATGCCCGTCGTGTCGATTGGCCGCGACTGGTCCAACAGCTGGTGAGCGTGACGCAGTCCGAAGGTCCGGTGCTGAGGTGAGCCTGACTCGGCAGACGCCCACCGGTCCGCGGTCTCGAGGCCGGGCCTGAGCGCGTGACGGATCCCGCCGGGCCCCATCGGTCGTGGGTCGATCCGGGCAGCCGTCCCTGTTCCGTGGCGCGCGTTGGCTATAGGATTCAGATGCCATTCAGTCCGAGGCGGCAGACTGGCAACAAGCAATTCCAAGGAGTCTTTCGATGCTGCGTTACGCCCCGCTGAAGATCGTCGCGCTGTGCATGGCGCTGTCCGCCTGCGTGACGATCAATGTGTACTTCCCCGCCGCCGCGGCCGAAAAGGCGGCCGACCGGGTCATCGATGACATCTTCGGCCCGGACGCATCGCCCAGGGACACGCGCAGCCGGGTCGAGGAACCGAGCGCACGGAGCGAGCCCGAGCGCAGCGCCGCCGCTGTGTTCGCCGAGCCGGCGACGCGCGTGCTGCTGGCTGCCGCAAGCGGCGTGCTCGACCTCCTGGTGCCGCCCGCGCAGGCGCAGGCGGACCTGAGGATCTCGACCCCCGCGGTCACGCAGCTGCGCCAGTCACTGCGGGCGCGTCACCAGCAACTGAAGCCGTACTACGAGTCCGGCGCCGTGGGCTTCGCGCGCGATGGCTCCATCCAGGTGCGCGACCAGAACCTGATTCCGCTCGCCGAGCGTAATGCCGTGCGCAAGCTGGTGGCCGACGACAACGCCGACCGGGCCGCCCTGTACCGCGAGATCGCCAACGCCAACGGTCGGCCGGACTGGGAGGCGGACATCCGCGCCACGTTCGCGCAGCGCTGGATCCAGCGGGTCGCAGCGGCCGGTTGGTATTACCAGGACGCGGACGGCACCTGGACGCGCCAATGAGGCCCGCCCGCTCGGCGGGCTGAGGTCGAGCCAAAAAAAACCCCGCGATCAGCGGGGTTTTTTTGCTTCCTGGGCGCGCGTCTTGTTCGCGTTATTGTGGTACGTCGGCCAAACGTCGGAACGCCATGATTTCAGTTCTTGTCATTGCTCCACACCGGTCTGCACCGGCGGCGTCGTCCTCGATCGCTTTCTCGTTGCTCCCATCCCCTTGCGGTGCCATCCCCGCTTCTCTGCCTCGTCTCGCCCCCGGGCGGGCCAGGGGCTTTGTTGCAGCAGAGCAAATCGCGTGCCTGCGCCGCACGCAGGGTTATCCAACAATCTGTTACGACGCGCCGCACACTCTCACGCGGACGGGTCGGGCCTGCGCTGTAAAAGAAACCGACGCGCGCGGCCTCGAGCCCTCATCGAGCTCTCGTCGGGCCTCAGGGCGGGCGCAGACCGTGCCCCGGCGCTGCCGGCTACGAGGTCACTCGTCACGCGGCAGCTCCACGCAGACTTCCACGCCGGAGCCGTCGGGCAGGTTGGCCGCCGTGACGGCGCCCCGATGGAATTCGACGATCAGGCGCACGATGTACAGCCCCAGCCCGAGGTGCGGGCGGCTGTCCCGCGCCGCCTCGCGGGTGCGGGCGCTCACCAGTGACTCGAACACCCGGTTCTCCAGGTCCGCCGGCAGGGACGGACCCTCGTTGCGCACGCTCAGGCGATAGGCGCGCGGCCCGGCCTCGAGCGCCAGCGCAATGCGCCCGCCGGGCGGACAGAAGTCCGCGGCGTTGTCCATCAGCTTGTCGAGCATCTGCGCGATGAGATCGGGAGCGCCGTGCATCGGGCAGGGCGCGCCCACGGGCAGCACCTCGATCCGGTGTGCGGAGAACGTCTCGCGATACGCCGCGCCGATGTTGCGCACCAGCTCGTCGAGGTCGAACGCGACGCGCTCGGCCTGCTCGATGCTTTGTTCCACCCGGGTCGCCTCGGTGAGGGCGGTGAGCAGGGCATGCATCCGCGCCGTGCCGCTGCGCGCGCGTTCCAGGTAGCGGTCGGCCGGATCCGCGAGCCGCGCCTCGGAGGCGAGATTCTCCAGCGAGGAGCTGACGATGGTGAGCGGCGTGCGCAGCTCGTGCGACAGCTTGCCGCCCAGGGTCTGCAGATAGCTGGTGTAGGCCTGCACGCGGGCCAGCAAGGCGCTGTAGCTGCGCGCCAGCGCGCCGATCTCATCGCGCGCACGCGTCTCGGGGATGTCCGCCTCGATCCGTCCCTCGGGCGTGAGGGCGGTGGCGGCCGCGCGGCTCAGGCGCCGGATGCGATGCGACAGGCGGGCGGCGAACACCAGCGTGACGGCCATGGCGAACAGCGTTGCCACCAGGGTTAGATTGAGCAAGCGCGCGAGCGCCTCCTCGCGCACGCGCATGAGCTGCGCCGCAGGTTGCTCGACCACCAGCACGCCCAGCAGCTCGCTGCCGAGGCGCACCGGCACGGCGGCGCGCACCATGGACGGTTCGCCGCCGCCGGCATCGAACCCGATGGCGGCATTCTCGCCGGCGCGCGCCCTGTCCACCGGCGCGCCCCACATGCCGTAGGGCAGACCGTAGGAGGGCGGCACTTCATCGCGACTGCGCAGCAGGCCGCGATAGGCGGCGCGCAACAGGCTGTCCTCGTCGTCCGGATACTCGACGCCGGGATGCACCTCGGGGGAGCCGGCGCGCGCCAGCAGCCAGCCGCGCGTGTCCACCACCGAGACGCGCAGCCCGTCGGGCGTGTACTGCGCCAGACGCTCGCGCAGTGACGCGGAGCCGGTGTGCAGCCAGGACAGGGACGGTTGTACCGCGCTCGCGTCGGCGTCCGGATCGAGTGCGAACACCGCGAGCTGCGTCCCGAATGCATTGACCGGCGCGCGCAGCTCGATGGCATAGCCCGTCGCCGTCGAACGCCAGATCCCCGACACGTTGGGCACTTCCTCCGGCAGCGCCCGCCAGGGCGCGCCCACCTGGCAGGGGCGCACGATCAGCGGTCCGGGCGCCACGGCGCTGATCGACCAGGCGCGCTCGCGACCGAACTCGTCGCGGATGAGCACGATGACGCGGTCGGCGCCGGCGCCGGGGAAGCGCTCCTGGGCAAGCGGCTGCTCGAAGCGCGTGCGGGCGGCGTCGGTCACTTCGAAGTACAGATGCATGACGCGCCCGAACACCCCCAGGAGTCGCCGTGGCGGCTGTTGCATTCCCGGGACAGGCCGGGTCGGCGCCGGCCATTCGTCCGCGAAACCGTCGAGCTGCGGCGGACCTTCGAGCAGCGGCGCGAACAAGTCGCCGCGCTCCGCGTCGAAGCTCGCGTGCAGCTCGGGGACGCGATAAAGCAGCTCCGGCTCGCTGGCCACCACCCGACTGAGCACCTGCGCCGTGGTGATCAACGCCTGCTCCTGGCCGCGACGCAGGGCCGTCTCCATCTGCTCCGCGTACTGCCAGCCGGCCAGCGGCAGGATGAGCGTGAGCAGGCTCAGCAGCAGGAGCTTGGCGCGCAGTGACATGAACGAAGGCAGCAACCGCCCGCAGCCGGGCGGCGCGACGGTGTCTCGACGAAGGCGGCCTGGCGTCGGATGACGCGCGGGTTCACGGGCCTAGCCCTCCCGCCAGCGATAGCCCATGCCGTACATGGTCTCGATGCCGTCGAACTGCGGGTCGATGGCCTGGAACTTGCGGCGGATCCGCTTGATGTGGGAGGTGATGGTGTTGTCGTCGAGCACCACGTTGGCCGCGTCCATCAGCTGCTGGCGGTTCTTGACGTGACCGGGATTGCGCGCCAGCGCGTGCACGATCCAGAACTCGGTGAGCGTCAGGCCGAGCGGTCGCTCGCGCCAGGTCGCGCTGAACCGCGCGGTGTCGATGGTGAGGGCGCCGCGCACGATGGTCTGGTCGCGCGCGGAGGGTTGCGTGAGCGCATCGATGCGCCGGAACAGCGCCGTGACGCGCGCCAACAGGTGCGTGAGGCTCAGATCCTTGGTGAGGTAGTCGTCGGCGCCGAGGCGCAGGCCCGAGACGGCGTCGAGCTCACTGTCGCGCGCGGTCAGGAAAATGATGGGCAGCTCCGCCGACATGGCGCGCAGCTCGCGGCACAGCTCGAATCCCCCTTCCGGCTCGTCGCGCAGACCGACGTCGATGACCGCAAGGTCGGGCAGCCGGGCGCGAAACGCCTCGATCGCTTCCTGTCGGGTGCCGTAGGTGCGCACGGCATAGCCGTGGCGCTGAAAGGCCGCCGCGTAATTGTCGCGAATGGCGGGCTCGTCCTCGACGATGGCAATGACTCGTTTCATGTTGGCAATCCGTGATGGCGCCGGCGTTGTGCCCGTATCGAGCGCCGGGCTCGTGGCGGCGAGCCTCGGTGACGCCGGCAGCGTTCCGCTCGCACGCAGTGTAGCGCCTCGTGGACCGTTGGGGTCGGCTTGCCACCATTGATCACAATCCGGCGGCACGCTGCCAGCGTGTGCACGGGCCATGCCCGACCGGGGTGCTGTACTGGCGCGCAATCGCGAACACCGGGAGAGCGCCATGAAACGATTCCTGAGACAGCACGCCGCCGGGCTCCTGCGTCATCGCGACGTGGTCTGGGCGTGGCTGTCGCTGCTGGTGTTGCTCGCGAGCTGGGACCTCGCGGCGCGCCTGCCTTGAATCCGCCGCCCTCGGGCAGGGCGCCATGGCCGCAAGGGAACGGACGTCCGCGTCCTGGGAAGCAACTGGGTGCGACCCCGTGCGCCGCGCGCCGGCGCGGCGAAGGCGCGGGCGGGTCAGAACGCGCTCAGCCCGGTGAGCGCCCGGCCGACCGAAAGCTGATGAATGGTCTCGGTGCCCTCGTAGGTGATGACGCTCTCCAGGTTGAGCGCGTGACGAATGGGCGCGTGCTCCACGCTGATGCCGGCGCCGCCGAGCAGATCGCGCGCGTCGCGCGCGACCTCGATGGCGGCCCGCGTGTTGTGCCACTTGGCGAGTGATACCTGCTCGGGGGTCAGGCGACCGGCGTCCTTCAGGCGCCCGAGCTGCAGGGCGAGCAGCTGCGCGGTGGTGATCTTGCGCGCCATGTCCGCCAGGCGCACCTGCGCCACCTGCGTGGCGGCGACCGGCTTGCCGAACAGCGTGCGCGTCGCGCAGTAATCGAGCGCGGCGCGCAGGCATGCCTGTGCCGCGCCGTTCACGCCCCAGCAGATGCCGTAGCGTGCCTGCGTGAGACAGGAGAGCGGGCCTTTCAGGCCCACCACCCCGGGCAGCACGTTCTCGTCCGGAACGCGCACATTGTCGAAGTACAGGCTCGAGGTCACCGAGGCGCGCAGGCTCATCTTGTGCCCGATGGTCGTTGCGCTGTAGCCCTTGAAGGTTTTCTCGACCAGGAAGCCGCGGATGCCTTCGGCGGTGCGTGCCCAGACCACCGCCAGGTCGGCGATCGAGCCGTTGGTGATCCATGTCTTCGCGCCGTTGAGAACCCAATCGTCGCCGTCACGACGCGCGTGCGTTTTCATGTTCGCCGGGTCGGAGCCGCCGTGTGCCTCGGTCAGGCCGAAGCAGCCGATGACCTCGCCGCGCGCCATCTGCGGCAGCCAGCGCTGGCGTTGCGCCTCGCTGCCGAAGGCGTGGATGGGATACATGCACAGGCTCGACTGCACGGAGACGAAGCTGCGCAAGGCGGAGTCGCCGCGCTCGAGCTCCTGGCAGATGAGACCGTAGCCGATGGCGTTCAGGCCGGCGCAGCCATAGCCCTGGATGGAGCTGCCCAGCAGGCCGAGCTCGGCGATGGCGGGGACCAGCTCGTGCGGAAAGCGTTCCTGCTCGAAGCACTCGCCGGCGATGGGCAGCACCTGCTCGTCGACGAATTTCGCCACGCTGTCCTGGACGATGCGCTCGTCCTCCTGGAGCATGCTGCGCACGTCGTACAGATCGAGCGGATCGAGCCGCGGGGCGCGCGCATTGTCGGCCGTTGCAGACATGTGCCGTCTCCTCTGGCGCTGCCAGATGGGCCCGGGCCGGCCCTTCGTCCAGTTATGATAACGCAAGCACGTCATCGGCCGCCCGGCTGTGCTAGGGCGCCGTGTGGCGCCGCGGTGCGACGCTTGCCGTGCGCTGCGCGCAAAGGTACGTTACGCGCCGGTCCTGGCCTGCGTGCGAAGTGTCGCGATGCGAACCGTCAACGACTGGCTCGAGGAATATGGCGACAGCCACCGCAATCCCACCAACAAGGGGCTGCACTGGGTCTGTGTGCCCATCATCGTCGTGAGCCTGACGGGTTTGCTGTGGTCGCTGCCGGTGCCCGGGTCCTGGCGCAACGTTTCGCCGCTGCTGAACTGGGGCACATTGCTGCTGGTCGCGGGTGTGCTCTATTACTTTTTCATTTCGTGGTCGCTCGCGCTCGGCATGCTGGTGTTCGCCGCGGCGGTCACGGCGGCGGTGCTGGGGCTGGCGGCATTGCCCTGGTCACTGTGGGCGACCTGCGCGACGCTGTTCGTGCTCGCGTGGATCGGACAGTTCGTCGGTCACCATTACGAAGGCAAGCGGCCGTCGTTCTTCAAAGACGTGCAGTTCCTGATGATCGGCCCGATGTGGCTGCTCAGCTTCATCTACCGGAGGCTGCGCATCCCGTACTGAAGGCACGGGTTCATGCATGCAACGTGAATCAGTCAGGCTTCGTGCCTGCAACCAGCGTTCATGAATGATGCGCCCCGGCGGTTGCCGCGGGTGCCCGATTCAGTGTTCGTTCACCGCCCGGTTTGCAGAGTTTTGAGTGCGCCTGTGCAGGCGCAGTAGTTAAGGAGTAGCCATGCAGCGTTCGATCAAAGTCACGGTCACTGCCACGGTATTGGCGTTGGCCACGGCGTGCACCACCATCAATCCCTATACCGGCGAACAACAGACCAGCAAGGCCGTCAAGGGTGCAGCGATCGGCGCCGCGGCCGGTGCGGCAGTGGGCCTGCTCACCAAGGGCGACAAGCTCGAGAACGCGCTGATCGGCGCGGGTGTCGGCGCCATCGCCGGCGGCAGCGTGGGCTATTACATGGACGTGCAGGAAGCCAAGCTGCGCCAGCGCCTGCAAGGCACGGGCGTGAGCGTCACGCGCATGGGCAACAACATCACGCTCAACATGCCCGGCAACGTGACCTTCGCCACCAACAGCGCCGATCTCAACGCGCAATTCTTCAACGTGCTCGACGGCGTGGCCATCGTGCTGAAGGAGTACGACAAGACGGTGGTGGAAGTCGCCGGGCATACCGACAGCACGGGCAGCGTGCAGTACAACCAGACCCTGTCCGAGCGGCGCGCGCAGTCGGTGGCGAGCTATCTCGCCAGCCAGGGCATCAAGCGCGAGCGCCTGCTCACCGTGGGCGCGGGCATGCATCACCCCATCGCCTCGAACGCCACCGAGGCCGGGCGGGCGGCCAACCGGCGCGTCGAAATCACCATCGTGCCGGTGACCAGCTGATGTGAGGGCGATGCGTCCCGTTGGAATGCATCGCCTGAGACGTCATCGCCCGAGCGCAGGCGACCACTGCGTTCGGGCCACTCGGCGGATGGCAGGGATCGCGATCCGCCGACCGGCCACACGGCCAGGATGAAGGCTTGCGCCATTCACGAGGTCGCCGGCGAGCTCAACGGCCGTCGGGACCCTGGGAGCCGGCCGGGTATTCTTCGAGCGGCAGCGACGCATCGGACCACGCCTGCAGCACGGGACTGACGACGCGCCAGGACTCCTCGGCCTCGTCGGCACGGATCGACAACGCCGTGTTCTGCGTCAGAACGTCGTGCAGCACGCGCGCATACGGCGACAATTCCGGTGGTTCGAGCCGACTGGCGAGCGTAAGGGGGGCCAGGCTGTCGGCGCGCGGGCCGGTGCCGGTCAGCTCCAGCGCCACGCTTTCCGGTTCGAGTCCGAACCGCAGCACGTTGGCGCGCGCCTGTTCCGCCTGTTGGAAGGGCAGGTGGGGCACCGATCGGAAGTGCACGGCCACCTCTTTGCGATCGGGGCACAGTGCCTTGCCGGTGCGCAGCCTGAAGGTCGCGCCCGCCCAGCGCCAGTTGTCCAGCTCCAGTCGTATCTCGGCGAAGGTCTCGGTCCGGCGTTGCGGATCCACGCCCGCTTCTTCGCTGTAGGCGGGGATGGCGCGGTCGCCGATGCGCCCGTTGGCATAGCGTGCACGACGCGCGCACCGGACGGCGTCTTCCGGGCTCAAGGGACGGATCGAGCGCAGGACGTCGACCTTGCGGTCGCGCAAGTCGCGATCACCCAGGCTGAGGGGCGGTTCCATGGCGACCAGGCACAGCAGCTGCAACAGATGATTTTGCAGCATGTCCTTCAGCGCGCCGACGCCGTCGTAGTAGTCGGCGCGCCCCTCGAGGGCCAGCGACTCGTCCCAGACGATGTCCACCCGTTGGATATGAGCCGCGTTCCAGATCGGCTCGAGAACGCGGTTGGCAAGTCGCGTACCGAGCACGTTCTGGACCGTGGTCATGGCGAGGAAATGGTCGATGCGGAACACCGACCGCTCGGGATACAGACCGGCCAGCAGCCGATTGAGCGCCTGTGCCTCGACCAGGTCCTCGCCGAACGGCTTTTCCAGCGCAATGATGTCGGGCGGCGTATCGCCCGCGGCATGCAGGGCCGATGCCGCGCCGGGAAACACCGCGGGCGGGAGCGCCAGGTAGGCCGCCCAGGGCTCGCGACCACGCATCATGCCGCCCATGCTGCCGGCATCCGCGACGTCGCCCTGGCGGTAACGCGCTGCCGCCACGATCGTGTGTTTCGCCGCGGCGGGTACCTGCGGCGCGTGGCGCTCGAGCTGGCCGACCGCCCAATGCCTGAATGCATCGTCGGTGAGTGCGTCGCGCCCGACGGCGACCAACTCGAAGCCGTCGCCCAGCCGCCCGGTGGCACGTAGCTCGGCGAGGCCGGGCAGGAGATAGCGCGCGGTGAGATCGCCCGTGCCCCCGAGTATGGCCAAGCGCTGGATCATGCGGTCGCCCGCGCC
>QGUO01000513.1 GCA_003242495.1 Pseudomonadota bacterium
GCCGTCGGCCCGTGGCATCCGCATCTCGAGGTGTCCGATCTGCAGGTCGGGCTGAGGCACATGATGCTCACGCGGTTGTACGACGATCGCATGCAGCGTGCGCAGCGCCAGGGGCGCATCACCTTCTACGTGAAGAGCACCGGCGAGGAAGCGGTGTCGGTGGCGGCCTGCATGGCGCTGCAGCCGGGCGACATGCTGTTTCCCTCATATCGCAACCAGGGGCTGCACATCGCGCGCGGCATGCGGCCGGTCGACATGATGTGCCAGCTCCTGTCCAACACACGCGACATGTGCCGTGGCCGGCAGATGCCGGTCTTCTATCACTCGCGGCAGCTGAACCTGTTCTCCATCTCCGGCAATCTCGCCACGCAGTATCCGCAGGCAGTCGGCTGGGCGATGGCGGCCGCCATCAAGGGCGAGGATCACATCGCCGCCAGCTGGATCGGCGAGGGATCGAGCGCGGAAGCCGATTTTCATCACGCGCTCACCTTCGCCGCGGTGTATCGCGCACCGGTGATCCTCAACGTGGTGAACAATCAATGGGCGATTTCCACCTTCCAGGGATTCGCCAGTGGCGAGAGCGGTTCGTTTGCCGCCCGCGGCCCGGGGCTCGGCGTGGCCGGTGTGCGCGTCGATGGCAATGATTTCCTGGCAGTGTATGCCGTGACGCAATGGGCGGCGCAGCGCGCGCGCACCGGCGCCGGGCCGACGCTGATCGAGCTGGTCACCTATCGCGGCGGTGCGCACTCGACCAGCGACGATCCCTCGCGCTACCGGCCCAAGGAGGAATGGCGCGCCTGGCCGCTGGGCGATCCCATCGAGCGCCTCAAGCGCCATCTCATCTCGCTCGGCGAGTGGTCGGAGGCGCAACATGCCGAGCTCGAGCGATCGCTCGATGCCGAGTTGGCGGAGGCGTGGAAGGAAGCCATGACCTACGGCACGCTCACCGGCGGCCCGCAACTCGATCCGCGCCTGATGTTCGAGGATGTGTTCAAGGAGATGCCGGTGAACCTCGCCCGCCAGCGCGAGCAGCTCCTCGCCAGCCTGGGCGCGGCGCGCACGCGCACGGCAAAGGCGCAGGGAGGCTGACCCATGCCGCAGATGAACATGATCCAGGCGTTGAATTCCGCCATGGACATCATGCTCGGGCGCGACCCGTCGGTGGTCATCATCGGCCAGGACGTGGGCTATTTCGGCGGCGTGTTCCGCGCCACGGACGGGTTACAACGCAAGCATGGCGAGCACCGGGTGCTCGATGCACCGATCGCGGAGGGCGGCATCGTCGGCGCGGCCATCGGCATGGCGGTGAACGGATTGCGACCGGTGGCGGAAGTGCAGTTTGCGGATTACATCTACCCGGCCACCGACCAGATCGTGAGCGAGCTTGCGCGCCTGCGCTACCGCAGCGCCGGCGAGTTCTATGCGCCGGTCACGGTGCGTACGCCTTGCGGCGGCGGCATTCGCGGCGGGCAGACGCACTCGCAGAGCCCCGAAGGCATTTTCACACACGTCTCGGGCTTGAAGGTCGCCATGCCCTCCAATCCCTACGACGCCAAAGGCCTGTTGATCGCCGCCATCGAGGCGGACGATCCGGTGATCTTCTTTGAGCCGAAGCGCTTGTACAACGGCCCCTTCGACGGCGATCCGGACAAGCCGGCCACGCCCTGGAGCGCGCATCCCAAAGGCGAGGTGCCGGCCGGACACTACACCGTGCCGCTGGGTCGTGCGGAAGTGACGCGATTGGGAACGCAGGTGACCATCGTGACCTACGGCACGCTGGTGCACGTGGCCGAGGCCGCCGCGGCCAAGGCGGGCATCGATGCGGAAATCGTCGACGTGCGCACCATGGCGCCGCTCGACGTGGAGACCATCGCCGCCTCGGTTTGCAAGACCGGTCGCTGCGTGATCGCGCACGAGGCCACTCGCTTCAGCGGGTTCGGGGCGGAGCTGGCGGCCACGATCCAGGAGGAATGCTTCTGGCATCTGGAAGCGCCCATCGAGCGGGTGGCCGGATGGGACACCCCTTACCCGCACGCCTTCGAGTGGGAGTATTTCCCGGGACAGGCCCGCATCATGCGGGCGCTCGAGGCGGTGCTGGAGGTCTGAGGCGCGGCCGCGGTCGGACACCCGTTGCCTCGAGCTCCGAGGTGTCCGTGAGCGCCACGGGCGGCTCGACCGGATTGGTTGCCCGAACGTGTTCCCGACTTTGGTGGTGAGGACCTCATGAGCCGCTATGTGTTCAAGATGCCGGATCTCGGCGAGGGTACCGTGGAGGCGGAGATCGTCGACTGGCACGTGCAGCCGGGCGATCGGGTCGTCGAGGACCAGACCATCGTCGATGTCATGACCGAAAAAGCCACCGTGGAGGTCTCGGCGCCGGTGAGTGGCCGGGTCGTCTCGATCACCGGCGCACCGGGAGACAGGGTGCGCGTGGGCACCGACCTGATCGTGTTCGAAACGCAGGAAGATGCGTCGGCCGCGACCGGCGAAGACGTCCCGTTGGTGTCCCGAGCGGTCCAGGCGCGCGAGCCGGCCGCGGCGCCGTCGTCCGTAACGGCTGTCCCGGCCGCGGCCGTGCAAGGGGTCGTGCCCGAATCCGGGCGCGGCCGGGTGGTGACCTCACCGGCGATCCGGCGGCGGCCCCGCGAGCGGGGCGGGCGGC
>QGUO01000093.1 GCA_003242495.1 Pseudomonadota bacterium
TCGACCAGCTCGGGGTGGTTCTGCACGGCCTCGGAGAACGAGCAGAAGATCACGCCGGCCTCGGCGAGGCGCTCCTTGAAGGTGGTGGCCACCGAGACGCTGTCGAACACGGCGTCGACCGCCACGCCGGCCAGGCGGGCGCGCTCGTGCAACGGGATACCGAGCTTCTCGTAGGTCTCGAGCAGCTTCGGGTCGACCTCATCGAGGCTCTTGGGCGCGTCGGTGCGGGCCTTGGGCGCCGAGTAATAGGAAATGGCCTGGTAGTCGATGGGTGCGATGCGCAGGTGCGCCCAGCGCGGCTCGCGCAGGGTCAACCAGTGGCGAAAGGCCTTCAGGCGCCACTGCAGCATGAACTCCGGCTCGCGTTTCTTGCGCGAGATCAGCCGGATGACGTCCTCGTCGAGGCCGGGCGGAACGGTGTCGGCCTCGATGTCCGTGAAAAAGCCGTGGCGGTACTTCTGACCGACGAGTGCTTCGAGGGTCGGGTCGGTTTGCGGGTTGCTTGCCATGATGCTTCGGTCCGCTGGTCAATCGGTTGCGGAAGATGTTGCGCGCGGCATACGGGTGAGCGGCGCCACGGTGGGCGTCGCACGCTCGGCGCCGGCGAGCTGCGCCAGGGAGATCTCGGTCAGCGCGCGGCGTATCGCGGCGTTCACCCGCTGCCACGCGTGCCCGACCTGGCAGCTGTCCTCGATGCCGCAGGTGCTGGCCTCCCCGCTGCACTCGGTGAGCGCGAACGGCCCTTCGAGCGCCTCGAGGATGCGCGCCGCGTTGATGTCCGTCGGCGGGCAGGCGAGCTGATAGCCGCCGTGGCTGCCCCGGGTCGAGACCACCAGGCCGCTGCGATGGAGCTTCTTCAGAAGCTTGCTCACGGTCGGCAGGCCCAGCCGGGTGCGCTCGGCCACCTCCGCGGCCGTGAGCAGCCGTTCGGGCTGGGCCGCGAGACACGCGAGAATCACGGTGCCGTAATCGGTCAGCTTGCTGATACGTAGCATGTCAGGTCGCTCGTTGACGTCCGTCCGTTCGGGCGGGGTCGGCCGGGCAGGTGGGGTCGCCCGGCCGCGCCGGTCCGCGCGCGCAGGCGCCAAGCGCCTGGTGGCGATCCGCCCGATCCTGGAAATGGGACCATTCTAGTCCTAATGCAAGGCCGGAGCCAGTTTTAATGTTTGTCCGCACGCGGCCCGGACGGGCCGGGCAGGGCGAGCGCCGGCCTGGCAGGTGTCGCCACGTCACGCCCTACGGACGCCAGGTCGAGGTTCGACGGACCTTTTGCGCGATCACAGACGTTGTCGGCGGCGAACAACATACTCGAGCCGATGGGGCGACGACGCTTTTTGCTATCCTACGCACCCGGCAAACGGCAGCAGCAAGTCCCCGGCGGTCAAGCCGGGTGGAGGAGAACATGAATCGCAGTGAACTTGAGACCACCGCCCAGGCGATGGTTGCGAAGGGCAAGGGCATTCTTGCGGCAGACGAGTCCACCGGCACCATCAAGAAGCGCTTCGACACCATCCAGCTCGAATCGACGGAGGAGGCGCGGCGCAGCTACCGCGAGCTGCTGTTCACTGCACCTGGCATGAACGAGTACATCAGCGGCGTCATCCTGTTCGACGAGACGCTGCGTCAGAAGACCCAGGACGGCACGCCGTTCGCCGAGCACCTGACCAAGCTCGGTGTCGTCCCGGGCATCAAGGTGGACACCGGCGCCAAGCCGCTCGCCGGCTTTCCGGGCGAGACCATCACGGAGGGCCTCGACGGCCTGCGCGAGCGTCTGGCCGAGTACTACCAGCTCGGTGCGCGTTTCGCCAAGTGGCGCGCCGTGATCGACATCGGACAGGACATCCCCTCGCGGTTCGCCATCGAGGCCAACGCGCATGCGCTGGCGCGCTACGCCGCGCTGTGCCAGGAGGCGAACATCGTGCCGATCGTCGAGCCCGAGGTGCTGATGGACGGCGATCACACGCTCGAGCGTTGTGACGAAGTGACCAGTGCCACGCTCCAGGCCGTGTTCGCGGCGCTGCATTCACATCGCATTCATCTCGAGGGGATGATCCTTAAGCCCAACATGGTCATCTCCGGTAAGAAATGCCCGAATCGCGCCACGCCCCAGGAGGTCGCCGAGGCGACCGTGCGTTGCCTGAAGCGTCACGTGCCGGCGGCGGTGCCCGGCATCGCCTTCCTCTCGGGCGGACAGAGCTCCGCCGAGGCGACCGAGCATCTGAGCCTCATGAACCGGATCGGCGGGCTGCCCTGGGAGCTGACGTTCTCCTACGGCCGCGCGCTGCAGGAGGAGGCGCTCAAGGCCTGGGGCGGCAAGCAGGAGAACGTCGCGAACGCACAGAAGGTTTTCGTGCGCCGTGCGCGGCTCAACGGTCTTGCCCGCAGCGGCAGCTACGAGCCGAAGCTGGAAAGCGAGGCCGCCTGAGCGGCGCCGCGCGAACGCCTCTATGACAGACGCCTCGGAGGCGGACTCGATCGTCGAGATCCGCGATGTGCACTATTCGGTCGGTGATCGGGAGATCTTCTCCGGGCTCAACATGACCGTGCCGCGCGGTCGCATCACCGCGATCATGGGGCCGAGCGGCACGGGCAAGACCACGCTTCTGCGGCTGATCACCGGACAGATCAAGCCGGATCGCGGCGTGATCCTGTTCGACGGCCACGAAGTGCCGCGCCTGAAGCGCCGCGAGCTCTACGCGCTGCGCCGGCGCATGGGCATGCTGTTCCAGAACGGCGCTCTGCTCACGGACATGGATGTGTTCGAGAACGTCGCGTTTCCGCTGCGCGAGCACACGGACCTGCCGGAGTCGCTCATCCGGCAGATCGTGCTCACCAAGCTGCAGGCGGTGGGCCTGCGCGGGGCGGTGCGCCTCATGCCGTCGGAGCTGTCCGGCGGCATGGCACGCCGTGTGGCGCTGGCACGCGCCATGGCCACCGACCCGGACTTGCTCATCTACGACGAGCCCTTCGCGGGGCTCGATCCCATCTCGATGGGCATGATCGTGCGCCTGGTCCGACGGATGAACAATGCGCTCGGGCTCACCAGCATCGTCGTTTCACACGACGTGCAGGAGCTCGCCGAGCTGGCCGACATGAGCTACATCATCTCGGGTGGCAAGGTGGTGGCGGCCGGAAGCTTCGGCGAGCTGCGCGCGCACAACTCCCAGATCGTCAACCAGTTCCTCGAAGGACTGCCCGACGGGCCGGTGCCGTTCCATTATCCGGCCCCGGATTATTACGAGCAGCTGCTGGCAGATCGCGAGCCGGAAACCGCAAACACTTCAACCGGGACCGGCTCATGAATCTGCTTCGCGAGCTGTTCGAAACGCTGCGTGCGTTCGTGGCGGCGGTGGGCGCGGTCACGCTGTTTCTCGTGCGTGTGCTCGGCCAGGCGCCGCGCGCCCTGGTGCGTCCGGGACTGATCGTCGATCAGGTCCACAACGTCGGCGCGTTGTCTCTGGTCATCATCATGACCTGCGGGTTGTTCGTCGGCATGGTGCTCGGCCTGCAAGGCTATGACCTGCTGCAGCGCTTCGGCTCCGAGGATGCGCTCGGCACCGGCGCGACGCTCGCCTTGCTCAAGGAGCTCGGACCGGTGGTGACGGCCCTGCTGTTCGCCGGACGCGCCGGCACGGCGCTCGCCTCGGAGATCGGCCTGATGCGTGCCACCGACCAGCTGACGGCCATGGAGATGATGGCGGTCGATCCGATCCGTCGCGTCGTGGCGCCGCGCTTTCTCGGCGGGGCGATCGCGGTGCCGCTGCTTACGGTGATTTTCATCAGCATCGGCATCTTCGGCGTGCAGCTGATCGGCGTGCAGCAGTTCGGTGTGGACACCGCAGCCTTCTGGTCGCAGATGCGCGCCAGCGTCGACATGAACGACGTGCTGGAGGGCGTCATCAAGGGTTGCGTGTTCGGTGTCGCCTGCAGCCTGGTGGCGGTCTACGAAGGTTACACGGCCACGCCGACGCCGGAGGGAGTCGGTCGCGCCACCACGCGCACGGTGGTGATCTCGGCCGTGCTCACTTTGATTCTGGATTACATGCTCACTGCGGTGATGCTCTAAGAGGAGCTCGAGGCACTTATGCGTTCCACGCGCGCCGTTGAGATATCGACCGGGCTGTTCGTGCTGCTCGGTTTCGCTGCGTTGTTCTTCCTGGTCACGCAGATCACCAATCGCGACCTGTCGTTGAACGGCGGTGCGAGCTACGAGGTCTATGCCGAGTTCGACAACATCGGCAGCCTGCGTCCCGGCGCGGCCGTGTCCATGGCCGGAGTGACCGTGGGGCGGGTCGAGTCCATTCGCTTCGATCAGGATATCTACAAGGCCGTGGTGCGCATGCGGATCAATTCCGCCTACGACCGCATTCCAGCGGACAGCGACGCCAGTATCATGACGTCGGGGCTGCTCGGCGGGCAGTACGTCGGTCTGACGCCGGGCGGGGAAGACACTTATCTGGCCGACGGCGACCGCATCGAGTTCGTGCAGGATGCGCTGGTGCTGGAAAACCTCATCAACCAGCTCGTGGCGAACTTCGGCCGTCGCGACGGTCGCGACGACGGTTCCGAACGATAGGAGGCACGCCATGCGTACCCGTTACCCGCCTGTATCCGCTCGATCGCTGACCCGCGCCGCGCACCCGGCGCTGGTCCTGGTCGCCGCCGTGCTGGCCATGGCCGTTGCGCTGTGCGTTCCCGGTGCGGCGCGTGCGGCCGAGAGCGAGCTCGCCCCGGACCAGCTCATTTCGCAAGTGGCGGACGAGCTCCTGAAGGATCTCGATCGCAATCGCGAGGAATATCGCAAGAATCCGCGCAAGACCCGCGAGTTGGTCGATCGCTACTTGTTGCCACATTTCGATACCCAGTACGCGGCCCAGCTGGTGCTGGCGCGCCACTGGCGCGACGCGACCCCGGAACAGCGCAAGCGTTTCATCGACGCCTTCTACAACTCGCTGTTGCAGAACTACGGGGAGGCGCTGCTCGAGTTCACGCCGGACCGCCTGCGCATCCTGCCGTACCGGGGCGATCCGCAGGCCGACCGGGCCACGGTCCGTACCGAGATTCGTCGCAACGACGGCTCGCGCGTGCCCGTGAACTACTCCCTGCGGCGCACGGCCGATGGCTGGAAGGCGTACGACGTGACCATCGAGGGCATTTCGTACCTCAAGTCCTATCGCACCGATTTCAACTCGGAAATCCAGCAACGCGGCCTGGATGCGGTCATCCAGCGGCTCGAGTCGCAGGTGGCCGCCGGCAAGGCACCGGATCCGACCGGTGGCGCCGGTCAAGCCTCGGACGGCAATTCGTGAGCACGGCCTCTCTGGAAGGCGGCGAGGGCGGTCGCTTCCGCGTGAGCGGCGAGCTCGACGCCACGACGGTCACGTCACTGCTCAAGGAAAGCCGCCGGCGGTTCGCCGGCCTGGAGCGGCTGGAAATCGATCTCGGCGGCGTGCGTGCCGCAGACAGCGCGGGGCTGGCGCTGTTGCTGGAATGGTTGCGTCTCGCGCGGCAAGCCGGCCAGCCGATCCGGCTCGCCAACCTCCCCGAGCAGGTCGTCGCGCTCGCGCGCATCAGCGAAGGCGGGGGATTGCTCGCCGCGAACGGCTCACCGCAGACGGCCGGGGCCGCGAATCGAACCTCGGACGAGGTCGTCACGCCCTAGAAGAGGCCGGCTGGAGGCGCTGTCAAGGCGGCGTCGTGCGCCTGACGGCTTGCCGCCCGCCAGGCGACACATGGATGCCGGTCGCCGGCAAGGGCCGGCGCGCACGCGCCGCGCCGGATCTCACACGGATCTCACGGTGCGCTCGCGGGGCGCTCAGCGCATCTCGTCCGACGCCGGGTCTTCCGGGTCCAGCCAGTCTTCCTCGAGCTCGAGCGGCTCCTCGGGCGGCTCGCCGTCGTAGATCTCGTACTCCCGCCGCTGCACCCAGGCATCGCGCATGAACGCGTACGGGTCGAAGGTCCGCTGGAGCGTGCCGTCCAGTGGCAGCAATTCCGCGCGATCGTTGACGACTTGGAGGCCGCGCAGCCCCCATTCGACCTCCCAGTCGATATCAGCGTTGTGCAGGATGCCGCTGTAGTAATCCCCGACCCGCGACACGCCGTCGCGCACCGAAGAGGGCCCGAGGAAGGGCAGGACCAGGTACGGTCCGGAGCCCACGCCCCAGACCGCCAAGGTTTGGCCGAAGTCCTCGTCGTTCGCCGGCAGTCCGGCGCTCGAGGCCGGATCGAACAGGCCGCCGAGTCCGAGCGTGCTGTTGAGCAGGAAGCGCCCCAGATCCTTCAGTCCCATGACGGGCTTGCCCTGCAGGAACTGATTCAACACGGTCGTGGGGTAGGTCAGGTTGGTAAAGAAGTTGCCCACCCCGGTGCGCATCCAGTTGGGCACGACTTTACGGTAGGCGCGGGCCACGGGTTTGAGCGCGGCACGATCGAGCGTGTCGTTGAACTTGTAGACACCGCGATTGAAGCCCTCCCAGGGGTCGTCTGCAGAGGTGCGGCCCGGTGTCGTCGCGCATCCGGCGGCCAGTAGCAAAATCGGGAGCAGCGTCAGCAGACGGACCGGCGCTGACATGCCTCGCGCTCTCGGTGACATGCGTTGCGATTTCCTTGACTATGGAAGTAGCCGCGTCGCTTCGGGCGCGGGTGCGGCATTGTATCAACAGGAGCGTGCGGCGTACGCGCCTCAACCGGCGCTGTTGGGCGACGATGCCTGGCGCCGGCTGCGCTTGGGCATTGCTTCCTGCACTTCTTCGAGGCGCGCACGGAAGCGCGCGCGCTGCACATCGGTGAGCTGCGGCACCGCGAGCGCGAGCTGCAACTGGTTCATGGCCAGCGCCAGATCGCCGCTCATGATGTGATATTCGGACATGTAGTAATACGAATCGGCCACGTCGCCCGCCGCGTTGGCGGCGAGGGCGGTGAGCCGCGCCTGTTCCGGCGTCGGCGGCACGACGTTGAACAAGTCGAGCAGGATCCGATGGGCGAGCTTGGAGTCGCCGAGCTGCATCAGCGCCTCGGCGTAGCGCACCGTGACCGCCACGTTGCGCGGGAACAGCTCGCGCGCCTTGCGCAAGGTTTCCAGCGATGCCTGGCCCTGACCGGCCTGCAGCTGTGCCTGGCCGAGCGCAGTGTGGTACTGCAGGACGGTCGGATCCGCGTCGCGCAAGCGCTCGAAGATCTCCGCTGCCTTGGCCGGCTCGCCGGCCACCATCATGGCGAGCGCCTTGCCGTACATCTCCGGGCGCGAGGCATCGGGCTCGTTCTGGATGACGCCGGCATAGTACGCCCGCGGATCCTCGCCCGGCGGCGTCGACAGCACGCGCAGCCGTTCGCGCGTGATGGCGTAGCTCACGCTCTCGGGCAGCGGCGTGGTCTTCATCTGCGCCGCGCGCTGCCGGGTCTCGGCGATACGCATGCTGGTCACCGGGTGAGTGCGCAGCATCTCGGGGATTTGCAGCTCGCTGCTACCGGCGCGCCGGCTCATGGTCTCGAAGAACGCCGGCATGCCCTCCGGGTCGAACCCGGCATTCGCCAGAATGCCGATGCCGACGCGGTCCGCCTCGATCTCGTGGGCGCGGGTGAAGCTGATCTGCTGCTGGATGGCGAGGCTTTGTGCCGCCGCCACGCCCGCCATGGCGGCATCCCCGCCGGCGGCGGCGCCGAGCAGGATGGCTGCCAGCATGGCCGCCGTGGACACCAGGCTGGTGCGGCTCTGATTGGCGAGGCTGCGCGCGATGTGCCGCTGGGTGACGTGGGCAATTTCGTGCGCCAGCACGCCCGCGAGCTCGCTCTCGGTGCGGGTCTCGAGCAGCAAGCCGGCATTCACGCCGATGAAGCCGCCAGGCAGGGCAAACGCGTTGACGGCCCTGTCTTTCACCATGAAGAAGTTGAAGCGCTGCGAGCCATCGTGGGCCAGGCTCGACAGGCGGTGACCGAGGCTGTTGATGTACTCGCTGACCTCGGGATCCTCGAGGATCTGGTCGGCATCGCGCAGACCGCGCACCATCATCCGGCCGATGATGTACTCGTCCTCCAGGGTGAGCGCCGCCTGGGCCGGGCTGCCCATGTCAGGCAGGTCGTTCGGATCGGCCCGGGAGTGTGCGCCGCCCAGTACGAGCGCGGCGGTCAGTGCGAGCGTGGCGAGCGGTTTCACGGAACGGAGTGTGGGCAGGTCCCAGGTCACTGTAAAGCGCTCCACTTGGACCCATGCGGGGGCAATTCGGTTCGCGAGGCGCCGACGCCATTGAAGCGCCCCGACCGTGTACCACGCCTGAACGCCCGCCAAGTTCCGGAGTCGCTCATTTTGCGCGGCCATAAGTCATTGATTTTAGCGCATGGCGCAGGAGGTCGCCAGGACTCGGATGCCCCCGTCCGCCCCCCGGCCGGGGCAGGGGCCTCGGGGCGGGTCCGCGCGCGGCGCCCTGCAGCGCGTTTCGCATGTGCAACATGTGTGGATTGGTATAAAATGGCGGGCCCGCCGGAGAGGTACCGAAGCGGTCATAACGGCACCGACTCGAAATCGGTTGGGGGCATTGCGCCCCACGTGGGTTCGAATCCCACCCTCTCCGCCAAACAAAAGGGTCCTCCCGCAGGGAGGGCCCTTTTGTTTTTTGGGTGGGATGAGAACCCACGTGGGTTCGACGCAGCGGCAGGACGGCCGCTGCGCACGGCCGCCAGGCCGCCCCGCAGGGGCGAGGCACAGGGATGGGCTGAGCGCCATCCCATGCCGGATGTCCCACACAAGCCCGTCCCCTGGTCGCTCTCCGCGAGGTCCGGCTGCTCCCCGCGGGTTTTCATACGGGGATTTCTATATCAGTCAACTCCACCTTCCATGCAGAGCAAGTGGCTGTCTTTGGGCGCGCTATCGTGTTTTCATCGGGATCTGCGCATCCTGAAGGGGGAACACATGATCGGCACCAATAACAATCCGGTGAGCCCAGCCTTCGCACCGACCGGCCTGGTCAACGAGTCGACATCCATTTTGTGTCCAGTCGGGCGCAGCGCCGGCTAGCGCGCCGGTGCGTTCGCGCGCCCGGATCTGAATCGTGCCCGTCTCGCCCGGGGCGACGCGCGGCATCAGCATTCCATGAGCAATCCAAGGACCTCGAGGTCGCTGGATCGAGAATCAGAAGGTGAGGGGGATGAAATTGAACAGACGCGAGTTCATTGGCGGCGCATCCATGTTGGCGAGCGGTGCGCTGACTGCGGCGGCCGCGCCGGTGGTGGTGGCGGCAGCGGCAGCCGGCGGCGCCGGCGCCATGCGCCGCATTGCCACCGAAGAGGCGTTTTCGATTCCCGAGATCACTCAGGCGTTGAGCGAGCTCGGCAGCCAGAGCGACTCGAACAATCTGGACATGATCCTGCTGCGCACGATGTACGCAAGAGGCGCCGTGCGTTCGGGGGCGCTGACGCGCCTGAACGACCTTTACGACGAGCGGCTGCGCATCATGGACGAGCACGGGGTGGACATGCACCTGTTGTCGCTCACGGCGCCGGGTGTGCAGATGTTCGACACCGAAACGGCGGTCTCGCTCGCGCGGCTCGCCAACGATCGCCTGGCGGAGGCGGTGGCCCGCCATCCGACGCGTTTCGCGGGGCTTGCGAGCTTCGCCCCGCAGGATCCGGCGCGCGCCGCCAAGGAAATGGAGCGCGCGCGCCGCGAACTGAAACTCCATGGCTTCGTGGTGAACTCGCACACGAACAACGAGTATTACGACGATCCGAAGTTCTGGCCGATCTTCGAGGCTGCCGAGGCGCTCGACGGGGCCATCTACATCCATCCGCGCGCACCGTCGGACCAGATGGCGGATCCCTTCCGCGTCTACAACATGCAATCGGCGATGTGGGGCTACGGCATCGAGACCTCCACGCACGCCATGCGCCTGATCATGTCGGGCCTGTTCGACCGGTTCCCGAAGCTCAAGATCGTGCTCGGCCACATGGGCGAAGGCATTCCTTACTGGCTATGGCGCATCGATCACATGTCCGCCGCCTCGGTCTCGCTCGGGCGCGCCAAGATCAAGCTCAAGCCGAGCGAGTACTTCAAGCGCAACTTCCTGATCACGACCAGCGGCGTCGAGGACCCACTGGTGCTGCGCTACTGCATCGACAAGCTCGGCATCGACAACATCATGTGGGCCATCGATTACCCGTATCAGCCCACCGGGCCTGCCGTGAAGTTCATGAACGAGGCGCCCGTGTCCGAGGCCGAGCGTGCGCAGCTCTTTCACCGCAATGCCGAGCGCGTGTTCCACATCGCGCCGCTGGGCGACGCCATGGCGGCACGCTCGTGAGGCAATGATCAAGAAAGCGCCTCGTATCGCGAGGTGATTCGGGCGCAGAGGCCGCACACGGCGGGCTGATCGCCAGCAGGAAGCCGGCGGGACCTGGCGCCCCCAAGGCACGGTCAAGCAGGACCCAAGTGCCTGTGCACCCCGACGAGGGGGCGGATCATCCCTGCGCGGGGCCCGCATGCAGTACTGCGCAGATGTTGTGTTTTCGCAACATTTGCGCCCGCGCCGGCGTGTCCAAGGTAGGCTTACGCGGT
>QGUO01000514.1 GCA_003242495.1 Pseudomonadota bacterium
CTCGCGTAACGCGCCGAGCGGCGTGCGCTGTGTGGGCCGCTGACCGCTCAGCTCAGTACCTGACGCCCGGCGAGCGCGTGGGCGAGCGTGCCGCCGTCGACGTACTCGAGCTCGCCGCCGACCGGCACGCCATGAGCGATACGGCTCGATTTCACCTTGTGCCGGGCCGCAAGCTCGGCGATGACATGGGCGGTGGCATCGCCCTCCACGGTCGCATTGGTCGCCAGGATGACCTCGCCCACTTCCCCCGTCGCGAGCAACGCCTCGAGCTGGGTGAAGCCGAGCTCGTCGGGTCCCACGCCATCGAGCGGCGAGAGATGTCCCATGAGCACGAAGTAGCAGCCCCGGAAACTCCCGGACTGCTCGATGGCCGCCACGTCCGCCGGCGATTCCACCACGCACAGCAGGGAACGATCGCGATTCGGCGCGGCGCAGATCGGGCACAGCTCAGCCTCCGCAAACATACGGCAGCGCTGACAGTGGCCGACGCCGGCCACGGCCTGCTCGAGCGCGGCGGCCAGGGTGCCTGCCCCCTTGCGGTCCTTCTCGAGCAGGTGGAACGCCATGCGCTGTGCCGACTTCGGTCCGACGCCCGGCAGGCAGCGCAGCGCTTCGATCAGTTGGGTCAGTGAAGGTGGATAGATCATGCGCGAGCGGTCGCGGCAGGACACGGTGATGCGTGCCCCGCCGACGATCTGGCCATCAGAACGGCAGTTTCAGGCCCGGAGGCAGGTTGATGCCGCCCATCAGGCTGGCCATCTTCTCCTGCGTGGCGCGCTCGACTTTCTGCACGGCGTCGTTGATGGCCGCCGCGATCAGGTCCTCGAGCATTTCCTTGTCGTCGCCCAGCAGCGTCGGATCCAGCGTCACGCGGCGCACCTCGTGCTTGCCGGTCATGGTCACCTTGGCCATGCCGCCGCCGGCCTCGCCCGTCACTTCGAGACTGGCGATCTGCGCCTGGGCCCGCTGCATGTTCTCCTGCAGCTGCTGCGCCTGCTTCATCAGGTTGCCGATATTGCCTTTCATAGATTCCTCGCAGGATAACCCGCGACCTCGATCGCGGCAGATGATCCGGGTGCGCGACGCGCACCGTGTGGGTTGTAATCCGGCGTACGAGCGACGGCGCGTGCCACCGAGACAGCATCGCAGAAACGGCTCGCCATGTGATCCGGTGCCCGGGGCAGCGCAGCGCGCTTGCGGCGACGCTCAATCCGCCGGCTTGACCGATTCCGGCCGCACCGTGGCGCCGAAGGTCTCACGCATCGCGATCACGTTCGGATCACGCTCGATGGCCTCGCGTGCGTGCTCCTGGCGCGCCTCGGCTGCGGCGCGCTGCTGCCTCGCGGGCGTGTCAAGCGACGCCTGAGCGATGGTGATGTCGAGGCGGATGCTCTCCCCGTAATAGGCCGAGAGCGCCTGCGCCAGCTTCTCCTCGAGCGCCGGGCGTCGGAACGGCTCGGCATCGGCTTCCAGGGCCAGCTGCACGCGTGCGCCCTGCTTGCCGATCAGTGTGCAATGCGATGCGAGCAGGTTGACCGCGCCCTGCAGGTTGAGCTGCGGCAGAATCTTCGCCCAGTCATTGTCCGCCCCGGCCGTCGCGGGCGGCGGCGCCGCAGAGGGCGCCGGCGCCGATCCGGTGCTCGAGACGGGTGCCGGCCCCGCGCTCGAGGCCGGCGTCGATCCGGCCGTCGAGACCGGGGTCGGCCGCGGCCGCGCCTGCGGGGGCGCCGAGGGTGAACCGCTGGCCGCCGCATCCGGCTGCACCATGCCGAACCAGAGCATGCGCAGCAAGGTCATCTCGAATCCGCCCCGCGCGTCGGGGGCGAGCTCCAGGTCGCGTCGGCCGACGATGGCGATCTGGTAATAGAGCTGCACATCCTCGGGCGTGAGCGCGTCGGCGAGGCGCTTGAGCGTCTCGACGTCCTCGGCTTCGTCGAGCTTGAGGTCCGGCACGGCCTGCAACAGGGCGATCTTCTGCAGCACCGCCGCGAGCTCGCCCAGCACTTCGCGGTATTCGGGGGCGCGCTCGTCGAGCTGCTCGACCGCCGCCAGCACGGCACGGGCATCGCGGCCCGCGAGCGCCTCCACGATGGCGAAGACCTGCGCCCGGTCCAGGGTGCCGAGCATCGTGCGGGTGTCCTCCGCGGTGAGCTTGGCGCCGCCGAAGGCGATCACCTGATCGAGCAGGCTCAGGGCATCGCGCATGCTGCCCTCGGCCGCGCGCGCCACCAGGCGCAGCGCCTCGGGCTCGAACTCGATGTTCTCGGCCGTGGCGATCTCGCTCAGGCGCTGGAAAATCATGCCCGGCGGGAAGCGCTTCAGGTTGAACTGCAGACAGCGCGACAGGACCGTCACCGGCAGCTTCTGCGGGTCGGTGGTGGCCAGCAGGAACTTGACGTGCGGCGGAGGCTCCTCGAGCGTCTTCAACAAGGCGTTGAACGAGTGCGTGGACAGCATGTGCACCTCGTCGATGAGGTACACCTTGTAGCGGCCACGCGCCGGTGCGTACTGCACGTTGTCGAGCAGCTCGCGCGTATCGTCGACCTTGGTGCGCGACGCGGCGTCCACCTCGATGAGGTCGACGAAGCGTCCCTCGTCGATCTCCCGGCAGGCCGTACATTGCCCGCATGGCGTGGGCGTCACGCCCGTCTCGCAGTTG
>QGUO01000515.1 GCA_003242495.1 Pseudomonadota bacterium
GGCGCCGATCTGGGAGGACGCGGACATCGGCCTGGGGGGCGACGTGTTACCCACCCGGCCCGAGAGGAAAAAGGCCATCGGCGCGGGAGGCGCGGGGCAGCGCGCGCTGCCGCTCGGTCTACGGCGCCGGCGTCGTTCTTGCATTCGGCTTGCGCAAGCGGCGGCGGCTGCGTATTCCATGCACCGCCGGGACGGCGGGGCCGCCCGCCATGACGGCGGGTCGGCCACGCGGCGCACCAGCGCTCTCGCTCTCGCTCTAGAGCTGCGTGAGCACGTGCTCGGCGCTGGAGACCTTGAACTCGCCCCCCTCTTCCACGTTGAGCTGCTTGACCACGCCGTCCTCGACCACCATCGAGAAGCGTTGGCCGCGCGTGCCCATGCCGAAGCCGCTCGCATCCAGCTCCAGGCCGAGCGCCTTGGTGAACTCCGCGTTGCCGTCGGCCAGCATGTCGACCTTGCCATCGGCCTTCTGGCTCGCACCCCAGGCTTTCATCACGAAGGCGTCGTTCACCGCCAGGCAGGCGATCGCATCGACGCCCTTGGCGCGGATGTCACCGGCCTTCTCCACGAAGCCCGGCAGATGCTTGGCATCGCAGGTGGGCGTGAACGCACCGGGCACCGAGAACAGCACCACCTTCCTGCCCTTGAAGTACTCGTCCGTGGAGATCTTTTGCGGACCGTCCTGGGTGGCGCGAACCAGCGTTGCAGACGGCACCTTGTCGCCGACTTTGATGGCCATGGGAATTCCTCCGGGATTGAAACTCAGACGGACTCGACGCCGAGCGCATCGAGCCCGAGAGTGTAAGAGAATAGGACCGCCGGCGACGCCTTGCTTCGGAAAAAAAAAGCCCAAGGCGTCGCCGAGCCGCCTCTCCCTACAGGAAGCGCAGTGCCCCGCGTGCGCCGAGGATGTGCGCGCGCATCAACGCCGCGCTCCAGTCGCCGTCACGCGCCTCGAGGGCGCGCACGATCTCCAGATGCTGGGAGGTGCTGCGAATCAGATCCTCGTCGTGATAGGTCGCAAAGGTGCGCATCATCAGCGGCGCCTCGATGAGCGAGGACAGCGCGCCGACCAGCCGCGAGCTGCCGGCCAGCTCGTGGATGCGCCGGTGGAACCGGCTGTTGAGCTCGCCGATGCGCTCGAGATACCCCTCGGTCTTGCTCAGGGTTTCGTGATACTGCTGCTCCGCGAGCTGGCGCAGCTCCGCGATATGCTCGTTGGTCATGCGCCGGGCCGCGCGCGCCGCGCCATAGGACTCGAGCAGCGCGCGCAGCTCGAACACGTCCTCGCGATCCTCGCTGGTCCATTCCGTGACGATGGCGCCCTGGTGAGGGACGAACTCCAGAAGCCCTTCGGCATGCAGGCGACGCAGCGCTTCGCGCACCGGCGTGCGGCTCACGCCGGCGGCGCACGCCACTTCCTGCTCGGTGATGCGCGAGGCGCCCGGATAGATCCCGCGCAGGATGCGGTCGCGAACGGTCTGGTATGCCTTGTCCACTGCTTTGGCCATGATCAAATCCTTCTTTGTTATGGTGGGCAGCTGCCCGATGTATCCACTGTATACGCCTGACGACACCGGTGGACAACCACCCGGCGGTAAGTGGGCCGAGTGCCCGCAATCCTAGTCGGAGGGGACGCGACGATCTCGCCAGTCACCCGGCGTGCGGCGTGTCCGCTCGCGCAGACGTCGGCAAGCATCGGATGCGTACGGCCCGCGGGGCTTGAGGCATGCTCTTTCTGCAGGCGCGTCGTGACGCCCAATGTTTTATCGATACAGAGAGTTGCCTGAATCACCTAAGGTAATTTGACAACGAGCGTGCGCATCCCCTTGCCCCGCAAAGCACTCCATTCGACCAAAGTTCGCGCTCGACTGAGATCGGGTAGCTAAGTGGCTGGCGCCACAGGAAACGGTCCGGCACGCGAAACCATCCCCGGCAAGGGCTTACCGAGCACCTGGCCCAGCCAGCGGGCCGTCTCGATCAGGCGTGACAGATCGACGCCCGTCGTGAATCCGGCGCGCTCGAACAGGTACGACAGGTCTTCCGTGGCGGTATTGCCGGTGGCGTTGGGCGCAAATGGGCAGCCGCCCAACCCGCCCACGCTGGCATCGAGCGTGCGCACGCCCGCGGCCACCGCGGCCCAGGCATTCGCCACCCCCGTATTGCGCGTATTGTGGAAGTGGGCGCGCAAGGGGACGTGGGGCAGCGCATCCTGCAGGCGCCCGACGAGCTGCGTCACCTGGGGCGGCACGGCGACGCCGATGGTGTCGGCGATCGCGATCTCGAGCGGCTCGCACCGGGCGAGCCGCTGCGCGATGCCGACCACCCGCTCGACCGGCACCTCGCCCTCGAACGGGCAACCGAACGCCACCGAGATGGTGACCTGGGCGCGAATGCCGGCGGCATGCGCCAGCGGCGCGATCTCCTCCCAGGCCCGCAGCGTCTCCTCCCCGGTCGCACCCTGGTTACGCCGGCCGAAGCTGTCGGTGGCCGCGACCACCATGCCGATCTCCGTGCAGCCCGCGGCGTGCGCGCGCTCGAAGCCCCGGCGGTTGAGCACCAGGCCGATGGACTGGACACCTTCGTCACGCGGCAATCCGGCGAGCACCGACTCGGCATCGGCCATCTGCGGCACGCGCTGCGGATGGACGAAGCCC
>QGUO01000094.1 GCA_003242495.1 Pseudomonadota bacterium
GCCGTTCGTGCAGACGGCTTCCTCGGCCACGCTCCGCTCTGGCGGCGCGGGACGCGGCCTGTCGATCGTGCGTGGCCTGGTGGAGATCATGGGCGGGCGCGTCGGCGTGGCAAGCGAGCTCGGCTCAGGCTCGACTTTCTGGTTCGAGCTGCCGCTCGCGCCTGCCGAGGGCGCGAGCATCAGGCCCGCTCCCGCGCAGTGCGCGACCGCCTCGGCTCGACGGGTATTGGTGGTCGACGACAGCGCGACCAGTCGCCGCGTGCTGGGTCGTCAGCTCGCCGACGCCGGCTACGAGGTGGAACTCGCCGGCAACGCCGCCGAGGCGATCGTGCAGATGGAACGCGCCATCGAAGCGCACCGTCCGTTCGAGGTGGTGGTGGCCGACTACCAGATGCCGGGCATGGATGGCGCGTCGCTCGGCGTACGCATCAATGCCGACGAGCGACTTGCCCAGGCGCGTGTGGTCCTGCTCACGTCGCTCGATCGTCAAGGCGACGTTCAGCGCTTTGCATCGCTCGGCTTCGCCGGCTATCTCACCAAGCCGGTGCGCGCGCGCGAGCTGCTCGGCTGCATGGAACGCGTGCTTGCCAGAACGTCGAGCGAGTGGCATCTGCAGACCCAGCCCATGGTGACGCGCGGCACTCTGCTCGGCAGTGAACCCGCGCGCCGCTACCGCGGGCACGTGCTGCTCGTGGAAGACAATCCCGTCAACCAGAAGGTCGCAGTCCGCTTCCTCGAGCGACTCGGCTGCACCGTGCGTGTCGCCGACAACGGCGCAGAAGGCGTCAAGGCCTACCGCGAACGCAGCTACGATCTGGTGCTCATGGATCTGCAAATGCCGGTGATGGACGGCCTGACGGCGACGCGCGCGATTCGCCGGCTCGAGGCGGGCGGGCGCGCGACGCCCATCGTGGCCCTGACCGCGAACGCCATGACCGGGCAGCTCGAGAACTGCCTGGCGGCAGGCATGGACGGGTTCCTCACCAAGCCGCTGCAGATCTCCCGGCTGCACGAGGTGCTCGATCGGTACGGCCTGGCGCAGGACCCGCTCGCGCCGGATACGACGCCCCTGGAGGGGCCGGTGCCCGTGGACCTCGGGCGCTTGAACGGCTTGACCGAGGGCGATGCCGATTTCACCCGGGAGTTGGCCGCGACATTCATCGAGAGTAGCGCGCAGGTGCTGCGCGAGATCGATGCGGCGCTGGACGCGCTCGATCGCGGCGCACTGAGTCGCGCCGGGCACAAACTCAAAGGCGCGAGCGCCAATGTCTACGCGGAACCATTGCGCGCACTGGCCGAGGCGCTGGAATCGCAGGCACCGGCCGTGGACCAGCCGCGACTGAAGCAGCTGGTCCAGGACATCCACCGCGAGTTCGCGCGCGCGGCGGCATTCCTGCGCACTGTCCCGCGCACGACCGCCCGGGCGGGCTGACTATTCGTCCAGAGGCAGTACCGTGACACGGTTGCGGCCGGCAGCCTTGGAGGCGTAGACACCCGCGTCGCACCTGGCCAGCAAGGCATCCATGCTCACGCCATGGGGTACACGTCCCTGCCAGCCGGCGACGCCAAAGCTCGCGGTCACCGGCAAGCCGCCGCTCTCGAGAACGATGGGCGCAGAATCGATGCGCATGCGCAGGTCCTCGGCCATGCGGGCCGCGCTCGCCAGGTCCGTTTCCGGCAGCACGATCACGAACTCCTCGCCGCCATAGCGCGCCACCCAGTCACCGCTGCGCATGGCGGCCTGGACGGTGGCGCAGAAAGCCTTCAGCACCTCGTCGCCGACCAGGTGTCCATGAGCATCGTTGATGCGTTTGAAGTGATCGACGTCGGCCATGATCACGGCGAGGGCGCGCCCGCTGCGTGCGCAGCGCTCGATCTCCCCGGGCAGACGCTCCATCAGGTAGCGTCGGTTACAGGCGCCGGTCAGCGCATCCGTGATGGACAGTCGCCGATTCTCCTCGTTGGCAGCGCGCAGGGAGCGTTCCAGGGTGACGATGCGCTTGCCCGTGCTCAGGCGTGCGATCAGCTCCGGCTCCGCCACGGGTTTGATCAGATAATCGTCCGCGCCCGCCTGCAGTCCGGCGACGACGTGCTCGATGGCGTCACGCGCCGTGAGCAGGATGATGTAGACGTAGGCCCGATCGCGTGCTGCGCGCAGCGCACGGCACAGGGCGACGCCATCCATCTCCGGCATCTCCCAGTCGGTGATCATGAGCTGGTAATCGCCGTGCTCGACCTTGGCGAGCGCCTCGCGTCCGTCACCGGCGACCTCGACTTCATAGCCGGCGCGCTTCAACAGGCGCGCCATGATGAGCCGCTGGGTCGGCTCGTCGTCAACGAGCAGAATCCGCCAGGTCGCAGGCTGCTCGAGCGACGTTCGCGCTTGCGGGACGGCGAGCAGGCTCATGCCATGCGCACCGTGTCCGTGGACGGCCAGGCAACCAGGAACATGCCCTTGCAGAGCCCGACGCCTGGTCGCCGTTCAGGTTGAATCCACGCCACGCTTGCGGGACCGAGCCTGACTGGCCGGAGACGAGGCGCTCGGCGGCAGGACGGTCGGGGCCTGGGCGGCGCACCTCTGCGCGGGTGCCGCGGCTTGCACGGATTGCACGGCGTTCCATTCCCGGACGCGCTCGGCGAGCGGCTCGCCATCCATGGGCCGCCCGATGAAGTATCCCTGCGCGCGGTCGCAGCCGGCCTGATCGAGGAAGTCGAGGACTTCCTGCGCCTCCACCCCCTCGGCGCATGCGGTCAGCCGCAGCTTGTGGGCGAGCAGGATCATGGTCTCCACCATGGTGCGTGCATCCTCGTGGGCGAAAATGTCGCGCACGAACGAGGTGTCGATCTTCAACTCGGAGAACGGCATGAGATAGAGCTGCTTGAGCGACGAGTAGCCGGTGCCGAAATCGTCGATCGACAGCCCGAAGTTCTTCACCCGCATGCGCGTGAGCACATCCATGGTCGTGCCGGGATCGAACATCGCGGCGCTCTCGGTGACCTCGAAGATCACGCGCCGCGCGTCGGCCCCGACCTGCGCGGCCATGCGCGCCACCTGGTCGGGGAACGTCAAGTCGTTGAGCAGCTGCGGTGAAAGATTGATCGCCACCGACAGCTCGAGGCCGGCCATGTCCCACTCACGGCACTGCGCCAGCGCGGTCTCCAGGACGTATTCCGTAAGGCGACGAATCAGACCGTTTTTCTCCGCCAGCGGAATGAAGCGCGACGGCGAGATTCGTCCGAGCGCTGCATGATCCCAGCGAGCGAGCGCTTCGACGCCTTCAATGATCCAGCGACCCGGCGCAATGCGGGTCGCCTTGGGCTGATAGTGCACGAAGATCTCGCGCCGATCGAGCGCCCCCGCCAGCTGTTCCGCGGTGATCGGCGTATCCGCGCGCAGCGACTGGCGCAGCATCGCTTCCAGGTCCGCGAGCAGAATGGGCTTCTGCAGCGCGCCCAGCATGGCAAGTCCCTGTGCGCGACCTATCTGCTGCGCCGTGGCGAGCACACGCTGGTCCATGCCGCTCGCGACCAGCACCTGCGCCTTGCTGCCACGTTCGCCCAAATACCGCAGCAGCTCGATGCCATCGGCACCGGGCATCTGCAGATCGAGCACCACCACGGTGGGCTTGAACTCCTCCACGGCACGACGGAACGCATCCGGCTCGGTCACCGCGCACGCCTCGAAGCCGAGGCTGCGCGCCGCCTCGTAGACGAACTCGCAGAGATCCGGCTGATCGTCGATGACCAGCAGCTTGTTGGCCGATTCAAGCAACCCGGATCTCCCGGTCGAGGACGTTGCGAACCCGCGTGGCGAGCTCTTCGCTGCGATAGGGCTTGAAGATCACGTCCGACGGCGACACGCCCGTGGCGCTGCCCAGGATGCTGGTATCGGCGTAACCGGTGGTATAGAGGACATCTATCTTGGGACGCAGCTCCCGGGCGCGGCGTGCAAGCGCCGGCCCGAGCATGCCGCCCGGCATCATGATGTCGGTGAACAACAAATCGATCGGCTCGGGGCCGCGCAGGATGCGCAGCGCCGCGTCCGCGTTCGAGGCCGGCAGCGCCCGGTAGCCGAGCTGGCTCAGGGTGGTCACGACCGTCTCGCGCAGGTCGGCATCGTCCTCCACCACCAGGATGGTCTCGGTGCCGCGCGGAGCGACCTGCGTGGCAATGGTGTCGTCGCGATCACTGTGGGCGGCGAGACAACGCGGCAGCAGGATCTGCACCGTCGTGCCGCGCCCGAGCTCGCTTTCGATGGTGGCCAGTCCGCCGGACTGCTCGGCGAAGCCATGTACCATGGCCAGCCCGAGGCCGCTGCCCTTACCGGACTCCTTGGTGGTGAAGAACGGCTCGAAAACACGCTCGATGATCTCCGGATCGATGCCGTTGCCGGTGTCGGAGACGCTGATGGAGACGTAATCGCCGGGCTCGAGCTCGGGATGGTCACCGCAGAATGCCTCGTCCACGGTCACGTTCTTGGTGCAGACCGTGAGCCGCCCGCCTTGCGGCATGGCGTCGCGTGCGTTGATGGCGAGGTTCAGGATGGCATTTTCGAGCTGACCGGCATCGACGCGCGTGTACCAAAGCTCGTGTGCCTGCACCATGTGCACCTCGATGGAATCGCCGAGCGTGCGCTGCATGAGGTCTGCAAGCCCGACGAGCTGGCGATTCAGGTCGATCACCGTCGGATCGAGAATCTGCCGCCGCGCGAACGTGAGCAATTGGCGCGTGAGGTCCGCGCCGCGCACGGCGGCGCGCATGGCCGTGTGCACCTTGCGTGAAAGATTGGGCGTCTCGGCGAGGCTGCGCTCGAGCAATTGCAGGTTGCCGAGGATCACCCCCAGCAGGTTGTTGAAGTCATGGGCAATGCCGCCGGTGAGCTGACCGATGGCTTCCATTTTCTGCGCCTGCATCAGGCGTGCCTCGAGACGCTTCGACTCGGTCAGGTCGTAGACGATGCAGAAGAAGCCGCGCACCTCTCCGGATGGAGTGATCTCGGGAACGAAGTGGCTCTGCCAGTCACGCGCCTTGCCGTTGCGCACGCCGGACTGGGTCATGATGGACGACTGGCCGTTCAGCGCCGCGTCGATGTATTGCTGCGAGGCTTCGAACAACTCCGGCGTCATCAGCTCGCGCAGGTGCTTGCCGATGTACTCCTCACGCCGGCAGCCGGTCCACTCCACGACGGCCTTGTTGGCATAGGTGACGATCAGGTCGGTGTTGGCATACGTCACCATGGTCGGCATGGCGTCGAGCGTGAGCTCGTAGAAATCGCGCGTTTCGCGCACCTGGCGCTCGGCCATCACGCGGTCGGTCACGTCCTGCACCGTGCCGTGCAGGCGCACGCTCTTGCCCGCGCGCCGCTCGGCATTGATGATCACGCGCACCGACAGACGCCGCCCCTGGGCGTTGATCATGCGCAGCTCCAGGTCGGCGGAACGGCCGATATCGATGGCCGCGCGCACCGCCTCCGTCAGTTGTGGCAGATCGCGCGGATCGATGAGCTGCGCCAGGGCATGTGGATCGAGTCGCGTCGTGAACGGCAACTCACAAATGGCGAACAACGCCTCGGTCCAGTGCATCTTCTGCGTCTGGATGTTGTACTCCCAGCCGCCGATGCGCGCCGTGGTCTGCATGTCGCGCAACAGGTTGTCGAGACGCACCCGCTCGCTCACGTCGCGGAAGGTGAGCACCGTGCCAACCGAAGTGCCTTCCTCCGTGACCGGCACGACCTTGTACTCGACCGGGCGGTACTGCCCATCCTTGCGACGCAGGAGCGCACCCACCCCCCGCAGCACGTCGGTCGTGTAACGGACCTTGCGAATGGGGTCGGTGCGCTCGGTCTCGTGGGTATTGATGAGCGCCCGGTAATCGAGACCGACGATCTCCTCGGGCTCGTAGCCGAGCAGCTTGGCGGCCGCCGGATTGGCATAGCGCACCCGGCCGGCGTGGTCGAGCTCGAGCACGCCCTCGCCCGAGGCCTCCATGATGGCGACGTTGCGGCGGTTGGCCGCAGCCAGCTCCTCGAGGTCGCGCCTCAGCCGATTGCGCTCCGCCGCCAGGGTGCGCAACGCATAGAGTCCCCCCAGCGCCAGCAGCGCGCAAGCCGCCAAGGCCGCCAGGGCGGACGGCTCGAGGACCCCATTCATTGCATTCATGGCGCGTCCTGAGGGCGCTTCGCCGGACCCTCAGCCTTTTTGTCCAGGTTCGCGCCCAGCGTACCAGTTCACGGCATATTGCATCAGCTGGGCGGAGGTGCGCAGCGAAAGCTTGCGCTTGATGCGCTGACGATGCGATTCGACCGTTTTCACGCTCAGGTTGAGCGCCTCGGCCGTCTGGCGCGTGGACAGACCCTTGCCGATCATGTGCAGGACCTGCAGCTCCCGGTTCGTCAGGTTGTCGATCGGATTGGCGGAGATATAGGCGCCGCCGGAAGCGAACTTCTCGATCATGCTGTTGCCGACGGCCTCGCTCACGTAGATGCCGCCGTCGAGCACCCGGCGCAGGGCCACCAGGAACTGGTCCGAGGCTGCCTGCTTCATGATATAGCCGTTGGCGCCCGCCGAAAGCATGCGCTCGGCGTAAATCGCCTCGTCGTGCATCGACAGCACCAGCAGCGGCAGCGAGGCATAGTGCGCCCGCGCGTCCTTCACCAACTCGAGGCCGTCGCCCTGCTTGAGCGAGACGTCCACGATGACCGCGTCGGGCTCGAGCTCGCGAATCAGCGATTTCGCCTCGCGCGCCGTCTCCGCCTCACCGCACACCTCGAGGTCGGGCTCCGCCTCGATCAGCCGGCGCAGACCCTGCCGCACGATCGGGTGATCGTCCACGATCAGCACGCGGCGCTTGCGGTCCTTGAACGGACCGGGCGGCCGATGCACGCCCTTGAACAATGAAGATCCCATGGTCATGACGTAATTCCCCTTTGACACCTGCGCCGTCACCTATCCATCACGCTGGCGGCGCGGCGCGGGGCCGTCAGCGCAAGCGGGCACTCGCAAATCACGCGCGTGCCGCCATCGTCCCCCGGCTCGAAGCGGACCTGTCCACCCAGGATGCGCGCGCGATAGCGCATGATCTTCAGGCCCATGCCCGCAGCGTCAAGGGCCTGTGGCTGCATGCCGATGCCATCGTCGGTGATGGCGAGCCGCACATTACCGCGTAACGAGCTCAAGTGCAGTCGAATGGTCCGCGCTCTTCCGTGCTGGACCGCGTTGCGCAGCGCCTCCTGGGCGATGCGGTACAAATGGTTGGCGAGCTCCGCTCCCAGGGGGCGCGGCGTGCGTACCCGATGCGTGAAGGCAACGGTCACGCCGTATAGTTCCGAGGCGTGCATCGCCAGCCCCTCGAGCGCATCGCGCAGCCCGCCCCGCTCCAGATTCACCGGCGAGAGGCCACGCGCCAGGGCGCGGGTGCTCTCGATGGCGTTGTTCACCAGGTGCGTGATGCCCTCGATCTCCGTCAGGATGGGCGGGTACTCGGTGGCCACGCGGCCCGCAACCCCCCGCAGCATGAGCGCAATCCCGGTCAGTTCCTGGCCAAGCCCGTCGTGCAGATCGTTGCCGATGCGGTATTGCTCGCGATTGACCGCCTGCAGGATGGCGCGCTCGAGCTCCTGGCGCTCGCTCACGTCCTGCAGGACGACCAGACCCTGCTCATGGCCTGCGATGTCAAGCTTGGCGAGCACCCCGGCAGCCGCGAACGCACCGCCATCGTGCCGGCGCCCCTCGAACTCGATGTTCACCGAGCGCATCCCCGGCTCCGGCATGCGCCAGCGCTCCGGTCGGTCGAACGGCCGACCGGCGAGGCTCGCGATGGAGCTGCCCACCAGCCGCCCGCGCTCGAAGCCGAACATGGCGTCGAACGCGGGATTGGTGATCTCGATCACGCCCCCCTCACTGATGACCGCCACCCCCTCGAGCATGGACTCGATCATGCGTGCCTGCACCGCCATCGCGCGCTCGGCGCGGGTGCGCTCGGTCGTCTCCGCCCCGTGCAGCGTCAGGACGGCCGGCTGGCCGGAGCCGGGGATGGCGCTCACCGTGAGCTCGAAATGCCGCTCCTGGCCCTCGGTCCCGTACAGCGCCGCGATCAGCTTTTCCTGCGGACCGCCCGCCAGCACCCGCCCGGCCGCCTGCAACACGTCGTCCCTGACCGGTTGCGGGAGCAGCGTCGCGAGCTCAGCGCCCTCGATTTCCTGGGGCGAGGCCCGGCCCGGCCAGCGGTTGCCCGTCACGACCCGCAGATCGCGGTCCAGCAGCAACACGCAGTCGGGCAGCGAGGCCACGACATTCCGCAATGCGGGAAGGAGGCTCCCGGTTGCGGCGGCAGGCCGGTCGCCCTCTTCGGCGAGCGGCCACTGGCCGGGCTGCACGGCTGACTTCACCAGGCACACCTTCGATGACGGGGACATTCCGGGCATCATCTTGCAGCCGCGGTGTAGGGGATATCAGCTAATCCCTTAATGTCCCGGGTGGCGTGGACGAGTTCCCATTTAAGATGGAGAGTACGCCGTCGCGGACAGGATTATGGAAAAAAGCCGATGCCGCGGCCGTCCGCCGCCGGACCCGGGCGGCGCGCCCGCCGCCAGTGCGCCTCAGCCAGGGCGCCTCAGTTGGAGGCCTGGTCCGCCACCCACTGCGTGGCGTAGCGGATCAGCTCGTTGGTCGAGCGCAGGTTCAGCTTCTCGCGCATATGACGCCGGTGGGCATCCACGGTCTTCATGGACAGCTCGAGCCGCTCCGATATCTCGCGGGTGCTCACTCCCGCCCCGATCAGCCGGAACACCTCGAGCTCGCGCCCCGTCAGGGCGGCCACGGGATCCTCGTCGGTGCCCGGCTGGCGACCGCGCGCGACCTGGCTGAGCAGCCGGTCACCCATGGCGGCGCTCACGTGGCGCTGCCCTCGGGCAACCTTGCGCAAGGCCGTGAGGAAATCGGTCCCGGCCACGTTTTTCATCACATAGCCGGCCACGCCGAGACGCAGCAGCCGCTCGGCGTAGAGGGCTTCGTCCTGCATCGACAGCACGAGCACGCGCACCTGCGGGTGGTGTCGGTGAATCCACCTCACGAGATCGATGCCATCCTCGTGCCCCAACGCCAGATCGACCACCGCCAAGTCGGGCTGGTGCTCCGCCATGAGTTGCTGCGCGTCGGCCATATTGGCGGCTTCGCCCACCAGGGCGAACTCGCTGTGCCCGGCCAGCAGCTGCTTCAGGCCTTCCCGCACGAACGGGTGATCATCGACGATGACGATCCTGGTCTGTTCCGTCATTTACGTCACCTCCCCCGACATTAGAGCGCGAGAGGTCGATTTGTTTCTCGCCGATGCGAGTGTGAGGTGGAAGCGCAGCGCCACAATCCCCATTTTCCGCAATCAGCCGCAAGTGATAGCGTGTGAAGGCAGGGGTGATTGCGGATGGGAGCATTTGAGGATTCTTCCGGATACGGTGATACTGGGGTCATGACGAACGTCGCGAGAAGGAACGCCTCGCTGCTCTTCGTGCTGCTCGAAGACGACCCGGATGATGCCGAGCTCATTCGGCTGGAGCTCGCCCGGAACGGCCTCGACATCGAGTGGCGGAACGCGATCTCCGAGCAGGACTACACGACGGCGCTCGAGGAGACTCCCAAGCCGGACCTGGTCCTTGCAGACTACACCCTGCCGGGATTCGACGGACTCGCTGCGCTGCGCATCCTCCAGGAACGCGCGCCCGACGTGCCCTTCATCTTCGTTTCCGGCTCGCTCGGCGAGGAGCGCGCCATCGAAGCGCTGAAAAGCGGTGCGACGGACTATGTGCTGAAGGACCGCTTGCAGCGCCTTCCGACGGTGGTGGCACGCGCCCTGACCGAGGCGCGCGAACGCCGCGAGCGCCGCGAAGCGGAGGCCGCGCTGGAAGCGCAGCGCCTGCTGCTGGGCACGTTGATCGACAGCCTGCCGGACATCGTGTACGCCACCGATCGTAACGGCCGTATCACGGTGGTGAATCAGGCCCTCCTCGACACGCTCGGTCGTCGCCGCAAGGACGTCATCGGTAAGCGCCTCACGGAGGTGTGGCTGGACGAAGGCGTGGCGGACATCGACGCCCACGCCCGTCAGACGCTGCGCACCGGTCGCACGCTGTCCGACCAGGAGCGCGCCTGGATCGCCGCCGACGGCAGTGTTCGCTGGTTCACGTTCGCGCACGTTCCACTGCGCGATCACGGCACGGTGGTCGGCCTCGTGGGCACGGTGCGCGAGGTCACCGCGCGCAAGGCGCTCGAGCAGGAGATCCTGGAAATCTCCAACCGGGAGCAACGCCGGCTCGGCAGCGACCTGCACGACGGCCTGGGCCAGGAGCTCACGGGCTTGTCGCTGCTGTTGAAGGGGCTCGAGGTGCAGCTTGCGCGCGAGAACTCGCCCTATTGTTCGCAGATCACCAAGATCAGCGACTTGCTGGCGCACGCCATCCAGAGCACGCGCTCGCTGGCCCGCGGCCTGGCGC
>QGUO01000516.1 GCA_003242495.1 Pseudomonadota bacterium
GACTGACGCTCTCCAGCAACTCTCTGCCCTTTCAAACCCGAAGTCGCCACAAGCTAGACGTGCTCCAGTTCACAACCTTCTACACCCCGCCTGCGACCGCTCGGCTGCATCTACTAAATTCGTGCAGCCAAACGAGTTTTATAAGTTCGCTTACGAAATTCGAAAACCGGCTGCCGCATTCCTGAAAGCGCGCAAAACCGGCGCGCGTCGGTTGAAACGGCGGTGCGCCGCCGATGAAACACCTCGGCTCCCCCTCACCCAACATCCCCCAAAAACCGCGCCAACAAGGGCGTGAACACCTCGGGTGCTTCCCAGAACGGCGCATGTCCCAGGCCTGGGAGGCGATGACACCGACCATCCCACAGGTTCGCGTACGCCAACGTGTCGAAGTAATCGAGATTGATGAGCGGATCCGCCGCGCCGTTGACCACGGCCAGCGGGACCTGGCTGGTTTCCACGGTGTGCCGCTGATCGACGCCGGCGCCTTCACGTGCCGCCTCGAACAATCGCTTGCGCAGGCGTCCGTCGGCGCGCACCGCGGCCTGGCGCAGGCGCGGCTCGGGCATGTGGCCGTAGATGTTCGAGAGGAAGACCTCCACGTCGGCCGGCGACCAATTCTGCTGCGCCGCCAGCCAGGCATGGGGTGACTGGATGAACCCTCGCGCCCACGCGTTCGCGGCGATGGGCGGCGCTCCGACGATCATCAGGCCGCGAAGGCCGCGGACATGCGCGAGCATCTCGATGCCGACGTGACCGCCCAGCGACCAGCCCACCACCACGGCCTCTTCCAAGTCGAGTTGCGTCAGCGCCTCGCACACCGCCTGCGCCAGCCCTGGCCGCGTGTAGGTGCGGTGCGGATCGGGGGCATCGCTCGACTGGCCATGGCCGGGCAGATCGAGAGTCACCAGGCGGTGATCAACGGCCAACGAACTCTGCAGCAGGCCCTCGAACACGACGGCGCAGGATGAATTGCCGTGAATGAACAGCACCGGCGGACCGTGCGTGCCGCGTTCCTGCACGGCGAGCAATCCATGCGAGGTACGCACGGTGCGGCGACGAACCGGCAAGCATTCTCGATTGATCCTCATCTGAGCCTCGATTCCGCTCTCGAGCCAACATGATCCAACCTGAGCGCAGGACGATACGACTCACCGCCCGCAACAGGTGTTGAGCGTTGCAAGGCAGCCCGCGCGAGCTCCGTTGTTCCTGCAAAACCATCCCGCAAGGGCGCGCCCGTACCATCAGCGACACTTCACGACTCTTAGCGCGCACGTCGACGCCGCGCGGCGCATGCTCCTCGGCGCCATACCTGGACTTCTGGCGCAGCGCGCCAGGGGTCTTTCGATTCATCCCGACAAACCTGCCGAGGCAAGACGATGTCCGAGAGCCCTTCGCCCTCCCCTCTCAGCGAGCAATACACCATCAATACCGCTTTGCTGAACCAGCACCCTCACGAGCTTTTTCGTCGCTACCGTCCGGTGACGCCGTTACTGAGAAGAGACGATGGCATCTACATTGGGATCCGTGCCCGGGATGTGGAGGCGTTGACCACCGATCCGCGCACGCTCCAGCTCGAAACACAGATCGCCCGGGCTCGCGGGGTCACCGATGGGCCGTTGCTGCAGTTCCTCGAGAACACCATGCTGCTCAGCAATGGGGTGCAGCACCGTCGACGACGCGTGCCGCTGGTGTGGGCCTTCGCGTTCAACTCCGTCACGGCGCTGCGTCCCCAGATCCGCGCCCTCGCCGAACACCTCATCGACACGCATTACCATCGCGGAGAAATGGACTTCATCGCGGATTTCGCCAACTGGCTGCCGGCGCGCGTCATCAGCGCCATCCTGGGCGTGCCGGAGGTCGACATTCCCGATTTCACCCGGCGCGTGTACAGCCTGGCGCGGGCTCTGAGCTCGTCTTTCTCCGAGGCGGACGTGCCGCACTTGCAGAAGGTCGCCGGAGAGCTCACCGCCTACGTGCGTGATCTGTTGGACGAGCGCCGCCTGCACCCGCGAGAGGATTTCCTCAGCTCATACGTGGCCGCTCTCCAGGTATCCGAGCAGCTGTCGCCCGTCGAGGCGTTGACGCAGATCATCACGGTGCTGCTGGCGGGCAGCGACACCACGCGCGGCGCCCTCGCCATTCAAACCTCCCTGCTGCTCGAGCACAGGGAACAATGGGATGCCGTGTGCCGCGACAGCGCGCTCATCCCGGGCGCCGTCCTGGAATGCCTGCGCTACGAACCCTCGGTGGGATCCTTCGCGCGCGTCACGGTCGACGACATCCCCTTGCACGGAACGCTGCTGCCGCGCGGTCATGTCGTCTCGCTGTCCACGTTGGCGGCCATGCGAGATCCGGCGCTCTACGCCGACCCGGATCGCTTCGACATCCGTCGCACTCACGCTCGCCGACACCTCGCGTTCGGCGGAGGCGTGCACCGCTGCCTGGGAGAGACGCTGGCGAAGATCGAGCTCGAGGAAGGCCTGCGGGCGTTGACCCGGCGGCTGCCGACGCTCGAGCTCGATGGCGGCCCGGCGGTGGTGCAGGGAAGCGGTGGCATCCGCCTCGTCAAGGACCTGCGCGTGCGCTGGGCTCGCGGGGCTGCCTGAGCAGGATCGGCACGCACCTCCTCTCGCGCCGACCAAGCG
>QGUO01000095.1 GCA_003242495.1 Pseudomonadota bacterium
CAAGCGCGTGGTCTCGCGCGACGGCACCTCCGCCTATTTCCTGAACGGCGCGCGCTGCCGCCGCAAGGACATCACGCAGCTGTTTCTCGGGACGGGGCTCGGGGCGCGCAGCTACGCCATCATCGAGCAGGGCATGATCTCGCGCGTCATCGAGGCGCGCCCGGAGGAGCTGCGCGGCTTCATCGAGGAGGCCGCCGGCATCTCCAAGTACAAGGAGCGCCGTCGCGAGACGGAGAACCGCATTTCCCACACCAAGGAGAACCTCGAGCGCCTGAACGACGTGCGTCAGGAGGTCGAGAAGCAGCTGCGCCACCTGCAGCGCCAGGCGGCCACGGCGCGCCGCTACCAGGCGCTCAAGCAGGACGAGCGCAAGGTCACCGCCGAGCTGCTGGCCCTGCGCCTGCGCGCCATCGAGGAGGACGCCAAGGCCAAGGAGTCCCTGCAGCTCGAGCGTGACACCGACATGCAGGCCGCCATTGCGCAGCTGCGCTCGATCGAATCCTCGATCGAGTCGGCGCGCGAGGAATTCACCGCCAAGTCCGAGTCGCTCAACGAGGTGCAGGGCCGCTACTACCAGCTGGGCGCGGAGATTTCGCGGGTCGAGCAGTCGATCCAGCACGGCCGCGAGCTGCGACAGCGCCAGTCGCAGGATCTCGAGCAGGTCGAGCAGGGCGCGGTGCAGGCCCGCGCGCACCTCGAGCGCGACCAGGCGCAGATCGATGAGCTGAGCACCGAGGTGGCCGAGCTCGAGCCGGCGCTCGAGCAGGCGCGCGAGCGCGCGCATGCCTCGGCGGAGGCGCTGGCGCAGGTCGAGGAGCGGCTGCAGGACTGGCAGGAGCGCTGGGAGAGCTTCAACCGCGAGTCGCGTGCCGCCAGCGAGAAGACTCAGGTGGAGCGCGCGCGCATCGAACAGCTCGAGCACCAGCTCGAGCGGCTCACCGCGCAACGCGGACGGCTCGCCGAGGAGCTGGCGGGTCTGGACACCAGCGGGATGGATGCGCGCATCGAGGCGCTCAGCGCCGAGGCGAGCGCCGCGCAGCTCGAGAGCGAGCGTGCGGCGCAGCAGCTCGAGGCCGTGACCGGCGAGCTGCAGCAGCTGCGCGAGCACGAGCAGCAGCTGCAAGGCGCCCTGGAAGCGAGTCGCCAGGCCCTGCAGGAGGCGCAGGGACGCCTCATGTCGCTGGAAGCGCTGCAACAGGCGGCGCTGGGCGTAGCCCAGGGCAAGGTCACCGAGTGGCTGGCCGCGAGCGGGCTCGACGAGCGTCCGCGACTGGCCCAGGAGCTGACCGTGGAGCCGGGCTGGGAGCGTGCCGTCGAAACGGTGCTCGGCAGCTATCTCGAGGCGGTGTCGGTGGAGACCATCGACTCGCTGGCCGACCGGCTCGATTCGCTGCAGGTCGGCACCGTGTCGTTCTTCGCCGCGGGCGGCGCCACCACTTCCCAGGCCGTGGATGGCGGCCGGCTGCTCGCCCGCGTGCGCGGGCCCGCGGCCATCTCCGCCATGCTCAGCGGCATCATCGCGGTGGACAATCTGGCCGAGGCGCTGGCGCGCCGGCCGACGTTGCTCAGCGGCGAATCGGTCATCACGCGTGACGGTATCTGGATCGGACGCGATTGGCTGCGCGTGAGCCGGGACAAGGACGTGCACGCCGGCGTCATCAGTCGCGAGCAGGAAATGCGTGAGCTGCGCGAGGCGGTCGCGGCCGCCGAGCAGCGTCGTGACGAGCTGGTGGCGCAGGCGGCCGACGCGCGTGCGCAGCTCGCCTCGCTGGAAGCGCGCCGCGATGCGCTGCAAGCAGAGTCGAACCGTCTGCATCGCGCGCACAGCGACCTCAACGCGCAGGTCGGCTCGCTCAAGGCGCAGTCGGAACAGACCGCGAGCCGCGTGCGCAAGATCGCCGAGGAAAGCGCGGTGCTCGAACGCGACATCGAGACCGCGCAGGCGACGCTCGCCGGCGCGCGTGAGCGCCTGGAAGAAGGCGTGGAGCAGATGAGCGTGTTCGAGGAGGCGCGTGTCGAGCTCGAGCGCGAACGCGAGGAGCTGCGCCAGAACGTGGCGGCCCGACGTGAGCAGGCCCAGGTCGATCGGGACGCGGCCCAGCAGATCGCCATCAGGCTCGAATCGAAGCGCTCCGCGCACAGCTCCATCCTCTCCGGCCTGGACCGTCTGCGCACCCAGCTCGAGCAGCTCGAGACCCGTCGTGCGGAGCTGCGCGCCCAGCTGGAGCAGGGCGAAGAGCCGCTCGCCGAGCTCAGCGAGCGCCTCGAGGGCTTTCTCGAGCAGCGCGTCGCGGTCGAGCAGGAGCTGGCCGCGGCCCGCAATGCCTTGGAAGGCGCCGAATCCAGGATGCGCGCGCTCGACCAGGCGCGCATGGAGTCCGAGAGCGCCGTCGAGGAGGCGCGCGCGCGGCTGGAAGAAGTGCGCATGAGCGCCCAGGAGCTCAAGGTGCGGCGCGAGACCCTGCTCGAGCAGTTCCGCGCCACCCAGTTCGATCTGCAGACCGTGTATCAGGAGATGAGCCCGGAGGCGGACATCGCCACCTGGGAGCGGACGCTCGCCGAGCTCACTCAGAAAATCGACAGACTCGGCCAGGTGAACCTGGCGGCCATCGACGAGTTCAAGGAGCAGTCCGAGCGCAAGGAGTATCTCGATCGTCAGTTCAAGGACCTGACCGAGGCGCTCGAGACCCTGGAGACCGCCATCCGCAAGATCGACCGCGAGACGCGGGCGCGCTTCCAGGATACCTTCGAGCGCGTGAACGCCGGACTGAAGGAGCGCTTCCCGCGCCTGTTCGGCGGCGGCCATGCGTACCTCGAGCTCACCGGCGAGGACATCCTGAGCGCGGGCGTGGCCATCATGGCGCGTCCGCCCGGCAAACGAAACAGCACCATCAATCAGCTCTCCGGCGGCGAGAAGGCGCTCACGGCGGTGGCGCTGGTTTTCTCGATCTTCGAGCTGACGCCGGCGCCGTTCTGCCTGCTCGACGAGGTGGACGCGCCCCTCGACGACAACAACGTCGGGCGCTTCTGCGAGACCGTGCGCGAAATGTCGAGCCGCGTGCAGTTCATCTTCATCACCCACAACAAGACCACGATGGAGCTGGCCTCGCAGCTCATCGGCGTGACCATGCACGAACCGGGTGTCTCGCGGCTGGTGGCCGTGGACGTCGACGAGGCGGTGCGCATGGCGGCGATGTAGCCGCGGGATGCAAGCGCGCGCATGACCGAGACGCTGCGTTGGATCCTCATTGCCCTGGCAGTCATCGTGCTGCTGGGCATCTGGCTGCAGGGGCGACGCGCCTCCGCGGCGACGTCCCCATCGCGCGCGCGTCGGGTGGAGCCCAGGACGGTCGAGGACGGTGAGCTGGAGGCCGCCTCGCCCGAGGCCGATGCCTTCGAGCACCCGGCGCCCCGCGAGAACGCGCCGCGCGCTGCGCCTTGGCGGGCGCCGGCCGACGAGGCGCCGCCAGCGAGGCGGGGCGGACGGCGCGGCGAACGCATCGAGCCGACCCTTACCCCGGACGAGCCGAGCGACGGCCCCGAGGCGTCCGCCAAGGCGGAGCGGCCGGACGGACCGGCGCGTGCGGCACCCACGCTGTCGCTCAGCGATACCCCGGCGCCGCGGCGCATCGAGCGGCGCAAGATCATCGCCCTGCGCCTGGCGGCCACGTCCGAGCGCTTCGGGGGCGAGGCATTGCGCGTGGCGCTCGAATCCGAGGCGCTGGTGCATGGCAAGTACCAAGTGTTCCATCGCCTGGATGCCGACGGCAGCAGCATCTTCAGTGTGGCGAGCATGGTCGAGCCCGGCACGTTCGAGCTCGACGAGATGGCGCGGACCGACTATGCGGGCATCACGCTGTTCGCGCAGCTGCCGGGCCCCGTGGAGGGCGCAGAGGCCGTCGACTTGCTGGTGAGCTGCGCGCGCAACTTGCAGGAATCCCTCGGCGGCTCGTTGCAGGACGAGCGCGGCATCGAGCTCACCGACCATCGCGTCGAACGCCTGCGCGCGGAGGTCGTGGAGTTCGAGCAGGCGTTGGCGCGCAATCCCCAGGAGCGTTAGGCGAAGCGGGCGGACGCCGGCGGCACGCCGCGCGCGGCGGCGGTGCGCTGACCGGTGACGGACGCGTACGGACGACCCGGGCAGGCGCTCGGGCCCTGCGGCCGCAACCGCACTGCGCGGGCCTCCGGGCCCGCGCGGCTCATCTTCCCTGGTGGCCGCGTGAACATCCGGCGCATCTCGACCGATACTACGCGGCGAACCCTATCGTAGCGAGCTTGGCCCATGCCGGCACAGGATCCAAAGAAACGCGCCCGCGAGCTGCGCGAGCAGATCGAGTGGCACAACTACCGTTACCATGTGCTCGACGATCCGGAGATCCCGGATGCCGAGTTCGACCTGCTGATGCGCGAGCTCATCGAGCTCGAGCAGGCGCATCCCGAGCTGGTGACGCCCGAATCGCCGACACAGCGCGTCGGCGCTGCACCGGTCGGCAGCCTGCCCGTGGTCACGCACAGCGTGCCCATGCTGTCGCTGGAGAACGCGTTCACGGAGGAGGACGTGATCGCCTTCGACCGGCGGGTGCGCGAGCGGCTGGAAACCGACGATGGCGTCGAGTACGCGGCCGAGCCCAAGCTCGACGGATTGGCGGTGAGCCTGCGTTATGAGCACGGACGCCTGGTGCAGGCTGCCACCCGCGGCGACGGCGTACGCGGCGAGGACGTCACCCATAACGTGCGCACCATCAAGGCGGTGCCGCTGCGTCTGCGCGGCACGCCGCCCGAGCTGCTCGAAGTGCGCGGCGAGATCTTCATGCCGCTCGCGGGCTTCAAGGCGCTGAACGAGCGCGCGCAGGCGCGCGGCGAGAAGACCTTCGTCAATCCGCGCAACGCGGCGGCCGGCACGTTGCGCCAGCTCGATCCGCGCCTCACGGCGCGCCGTCCGCTGGATGTCTACTTCTACGGTCTCGGCGAAACGCGTGGCTGGAAACTGCCGGCGCGGCACAGCGAGATCCTCGAGCAGTTGCGTGAATGGGGCTTGCGGATCTCACCGCTGCTCGAGGTGGTGCGCGGCGTCGAAGGATGCCTGGCGTACTACCGCGAGGTTGGGCAGCAGCGCGCCAGCCTCCCATACGAGATCGACGGCGTGGTCTACAAGGTGAACTCGCTGATCCAGCAACGCGAGCTGGGTTTCATCGCGCGTGCGCCGCGTTGGGCGATCGCGCACAAGTTTCCGGCGCACGAAGTCAGCACGGTGCTGCGCGACGTGGAGTTCCAGGTCGGCCGCACGGGCGCGTTGACGCCGGTCGCGCGTCTCGAGCCGGTGTTCGTCGGCGGCGTGACCGTGAGCAACGCCACGCTGCACAACATGGACGAGATCGAACGCAAGGACGTGCGCATCGGCGACACCGTGATCGTGCGTCGCGCGGGCGACGTGATTCCCGAGATCGTCAAGGTGGTGGTGAACAAGCGTCCGCCCGACGCGCGCGTGGTGCGCCTGCCCAAGAAATGCCCGGTGTGCAAATCCGACGTCGAACGAGTCGCCGGCGAGGCGGTGGCGCGTTGCACCGGTGGGCTGTACTGCGCCGCGCAGCGCAAGGAAGCGCTGCGGCATTTCGCGTCACGTCGTGCCCTCGACATCGACGGGCTCGGCACCAAGATCATCGATCAGCTGGTCGAGAGCGGCCGGGTGAAGAGCCCGGCCGATCTGTACGGTCTGACGGTCGAGGAGCTTGCCGGACTGGAACGCATGGCGGCGAAGTCGGCCACCAAGCTGGTCGCCGCCATCGAGCGCAGCAAGCAGACCACGCTCGCGCGCTTCCTCTACGCGCTCGGCATCCCCGAGGTCGGCGAGAGAACCGCGGAGGCGCTGGCCTCGTATTTCGGATCGCTGGAAGCGTTGCAGGAGGCGACCGAGGCGCAAATCCAGGAAGTGCCCGACGTCGGCCCGGTGGTGGCCGCGCACGTGCGTCATTTCCTCGATCAGCCGCACAACCGTGAAGTGATCGCTGCATTGCGCGGGCACGGCGTGCACTGGCCGGCGCAGGCGCGGCGCGCAGCCGCCGAGGGCGGCCCGCTCGCGGGCAAGACCTTCGTGCTCACCGGAACGCTCGACAGCATGAGCCGCGAGCAGGCCGGTGAGCGCATCGCGGCGCTCGGCGGCAAGGTCACGGGAAGCGTATCGAAGAAGACCGATTATGTGGTGGTCGGCGCCGAGCCCGGCTCCAAGCTCGCCAAGGCGCAGGCGCTCGGGGTGCCGATCCTCGACGAACGAGCCTTCCTCGAGTTGCTGGGGTGAAAACAAGACCGGTGATGGGCGGACATGAACCGTCGAGGGCGCGCGGCCTCCGCCTGTGCCACGCTGCGATGGCGCGTGCGAGAGGCCCGAATCCTGATCTCGCTCACGGCTGCGGAAATGCGAAAAATTCACGACATGCCGTAATCGTTCTGTAACGCGCCGCGCCTAGATTTTCCACATTGATGAACGTGCACGGCCGCTGACCATCCGGCCACCCCGTCGGCTACTCTCCGCAGACGCTCTCGGGTGATCGCACGAGTGTCCGGTCGTCTCGTTCGCCTGTTGCCCGAGGCGGGCGTGCATGGTCCGGATTGCAGGCAGGGCAGTGGCGACTGGCAGGGTCACGGGGCGCTTGGATTTCGAGGGAGTGTCGGTTCCATGCACGGGTTCCTTGGCGCGCCGGCCGCCTTACGCTTCACGGACGTAATCATTGCCAGGTGCGCCCAGGGATTCGCCAAGCGGTCCGCGTGCCCATGAGGCGGGGGGTGCTGCCATCACTGACGAGCGATGCCAGGGATCCGGCGCGTGACGGGACCCTGATCGAGCGGCTTTACCTGGATCATTGGAAGACGCTCTGCGGGCGATTGCGCAAGGTCTTCGGCAACGGCCCGCCGGAGCCCGAAGATCTCGCCCAGATCGCCTTCACGAAATTGATGGAGAGCACCGATCCGGCCATGCTGGATGACCCGGCGACCTTCCTGTTCCGTATCGCCATCAATGCCGGGCGGGATCGCGTGCGCCACGTCGTGCGCGCCAAGGCCCTGATCGAGCGCTACCTGGCGCCGCAGCTCGTCGAGCCGGTGGATCGGATCACGCCCTCGAACGTGTATGAAACGAGAGAATGCCTGTCCGTGACGGAACGGGCCATTGCGACGCTCACTCCGAAGCAGCGTGAAGTGCTGATCAGGAGTCGGCTCAAGGGTGAAACCTTCGAGGAGATCCGGGATGCCTGCGGATGGAGCAAGGCCGACATCAGCCGCACGCTCCAGGCTGCGCTTGGTGTACTCCAATCCGCCGTGCAGCAGTACGCAGGCCATGACGGACGGCGGGGGCACGCCGACCGTGAGTGACGGCTCACGGCGTGACACCGCGCCAGGCCATGGCGCCCCGGACGCCTGCGGGGAGCGGCGCTCCAGTGAGCCCGGCGCCAGTCGTGACGCGGCTGCCCTGCAGGCGCCCCGTGCGGTGATCGAGGCCCAGGCACGCGAGTGGCTGAGCTGGCTGTATTCGGGCGAGACCTCCGAGCGGGATTGCAGGCGATTCGAAGCCTGGCTCGCCGAGCGCCCGGCGCACCGTGCCGCGCTGCGCGAGCTCTACGCGCTGTGGACGTCTCTGGACCGGGTTCCGGGCATCGAGCAAACCCTCGGGCAACGTCCCGAACAGGACCTCGGCGCGGGCGCGCACGGTGTGCCGCACGCCGCAACGAGCGTCCCTGCGCTGCGCTTGCCCCGCCGGGCCTGGCGGCCCACGCTCGCCAGGCAACGCATGCGTAAGGTATGGAAGGTGAGCCTTGCGGCCGGACTGGCGGCCATGGTCGCGTTGTTCGCCCTCTCGCCAACGGGGGAGCCGTCCGTGGAGCGTCACTACAGGACCGACATCGGTCAGACGCGCGCCATCGAGTTCACCGACGGCACTCATCTCGTCCTGCGTGCGGACACCGAAATCGTCGCCTCCCTGTCGAAGGCACGACGCAGCGTGGTCATCGAGCGCGGCGGTGCGTACTTCGACGTGGCGCACGATCAGGCCCGCCCGTTCGTCGTGTCCACTGCCGGCATCGAAGTGCGGGTGCGCGGCACGGCATTCGATGTGTTGCGCGGGCCAGGCTCGGTCACGGTCTCGGTGCTGCGCGGTCGTGTCGCCGTGGCGAATGCCATGGGCTCGACCAGTGAACCTCCGCAGGTCGTGGAGCTCACGGCGGGGCAACGGGTGAGGGTCGATGCCGGTGGTCGGTTCGGTCCCGTCACCGGGTTTGATGAGACGCAGCTGTTGAGTTGGCGCACGGGCCGGTTCAGCTATGTCGATGCCCGTCTCGAAGACATCGTCGCCGACATCAACCGGTATCGCTCGTCGAAGATCCACATCGAAGACGACGCGCTCAGGGATCTGCGCGTCAGCACGACCTTTCGCATCGGGCAGGCCGAGCAGATGCTGGCCGGCATCGCGGTCACCGAGCCGGTGATGATCGTGCGCTCGCCCTCCGGGATCGTGCTGCGGCGGCGCGAGGACTAGCGCGGCCCGTCGGCGCAACGCCAGGACGTTCGTTTCGATGCGCAAGCCGCTGCTCCGGTGCGGCGGCTTGCCGGTGCGCGCCGCTCCGGCGCGCAGCGCGCTGTATGAATTTTCTGTGAACATTCGCGTCCGGGCTGGAATGCTCCGGCGCCTCGAACGTGTTCTTCCCGTAGACCAATCATTCGCACCCGGAGCGAGATCCGTGTGCACCTCGGACGCAGGTTCAACCACAAGGTCATCGGGCATGAGATCGAAATCGTTCACGGCGGCGGCGCTGGCCGCCCGCCTGTCATTGCTGTCGCTGCCTGCGGTCCTGCTCGTCGCGCGTGCTGACGCGCAAGAGCAGGCGCTGATCCAGTTCGCGGTGGATGCACAGCCGCTCGCCCACGCGCTCGTGGAATTCTCGCGCCAGGCGGACACCACGGTCACGGCACCGACACGGCTGACGGAAGGCAAGCATTCCCCGGGGTTCACGGGCATGGCGACGCCGGCCGAGGCCATCGCGGCATTGTTGCAGGGCACGGGCCTCGAGGCGCGCAGTCGCGGCGGTGCACTGGTCATCGATCGAGCCGCACAGGAAGCGGCCGTCGTCGGCACGTTGCGGGGCCAGGTGCTGAGCGCCGACGCGCTACGGCCTTTGCGCCAGGTCCAGGTCAGTGTGCTCGGGACCGATCTCAGCACGACGACCGACCGCTTCGGCCGGTTCGAGCTACACGTTCCCGCCGGGAGGTACGGGCTGCGGCTCGAGCATCCCGATCATGGTAGTCAGACCGTGCCCGACGTCGACGTGCGTCCTGATCTGGCGCTCGAGCTGGATCTGATGATGCAGCCCGTGGCCGTCCTCGGCGCGGACGTGGAGGAGGTGATCGTCACCAACACACGTTACGCCGAGCGTGCGGTCGATCTCGAGCGCACCGCGCCGGGCGTAATCGACACCATCGATTTCGAGCAGATCGCCCGCTTCGACGACAGCACGCTCAGCTCGGCATTGACGCGCATCGTCGGCGTCAGCATGGAAGAGGGCCGGTACGCCATCGTCCGCGGCATGAAGAGCCGCTACCAGTCGGTGTACTTCAACGATGCGATCCTGCCGAGCACGGATCCGGCGCGTCGCGACCTGGCCATGGACATTTTCCCGACCTCGATCATGGAAGCCCTGGCGCTGCGCAAGACGGCGAGCCCCGACGTGCCCGCGAGCGCCACGGCCGGCCACATCGACATGCGTACCAAGGCGGTGCCGGACGAGCCGTTCTTCAAGATCTCCACGTCGCTCGATGTCTGGGATGACGTGGACGACGACGTGCTACGCACCCAGGGTGGCGACACGGATTGGCTGGGTCGTGACGATGGTACGCGCGATCTGCCGGCGGAACTCGCCGCCATCAAGGACATCTACTTTCGCAACGACGGAACGCCGACCTTCGCCATCCCTGATGAGCAGCAGGTGGCCGCGGCTGCCTCGATCCGCCACCCGGACATCAATGTCGGTGAGTCGAATCTCAACGGTTCACTGGATATCTCGGGCGGCTACCGCTGGTATGCGGGCGAGCAGTCCGCGGGCGTCATCGCCGCGGTGCGGTACTCGAACAAGTGGACCAACCGCGACATCGAAAACTATCGCTTCGAACGCATCATCGACATCGAGGACGGCGCGGCCGTGGAGCGCGGCTCACGGCCGCGCAAGCGCTACGAGACCTGGGACAGCAACAACATCATCGACGTCAGCGCCATGCTGAACGTCGTCTGGCAGCCGCGCGAGTCCCACGAGCTCGGTCTCAACAATCTGCTGCTGCGTCACACCCTGAACTCGACCGAGCGAACCTTCGACTCCGAGCTGAGCGTGGATCCTGACGGCAGGATCACCGATGACCCGGCGAGCGACTATTCATTCGCGTACGGCATCGACTGGGTCGAAGAGC
>QGUO01000517.1 GCA_003242495.1 Pseudomonadota bacterium
GTGGAGACGAACCGTAGAGATTGGTGACGTCGGCCTGGGCGCCCGCCTGCAGCAGCGCGCGCACCAGCTCATGATCGACCTTGTACGTCGCCCAATGCAGCGCGGTGGAGCCGTCGGGCTCCCGGGCATCGATGTCGATGTCCGGCGAGGTGATGGCGGCGAGCACGGCTTCGCGCTGCCCGGCGCGCACCAGGGAGGCGAGCGTCTCCGGCGCGGCAGCGGCGCTCGACAGCGCCGTCATGCCCAACGCCAGCATGCCGGCGACGGCCAGGATTCGGGTACTCACGCGGCGCGTCTTGGCCGGACGCCGGCCGCGGACGGTCAACCTAGACAATGTTGCCCCCGAAGTTCGTGTAGTGAGCCCACAGCCCTTTGCTGACGTCGTAGAGGAAGCGATAGGGATCCTCGAACGCGCGGCTCACCTCCTGCAGGACGCCGGCATCGAGCATGTCCTGGGCGCTGTAGCCCTGGGTGATGAGCGATGTCGTCCGGTCATAGAGGTGCAGCATCATGTCGCGCTCCGCCTGCAGCTCGGCCCGGGTCATCACCGGCCCGTAGGCGGGTACGATCAGGGTGTCGTCGGCGGCGAGCTCGAGCAGGTCGTCCAGTGCATCGACCCGTCCACCGAGCCAGCCGCCCGCAAACCAGTCGTGCACCGGATCGCGCAACGGCGAGGCGACATCGCCGACCGCCAACACGTTCGAGTCGCGGAAGAACACATAGATGTCGCCGCGCGTGTGGGCTTCCAGCAGATAGCCGTACTCGATGCGCTCGGCGCCCGATTGCAGCGAGCCCTGTTCACGGAAGGTCTCGGTCGGCCGGCCGGCTTCGGGCAGGGCCTTCATCCAGCGATCCTGTGCCGGCACGTAATAGTCGGTCGACAGCCACTGGCGCGTGATCACGTGGGCGTAAATCACGGCGCCTTGGGCGCCGAACAGTGGATTCCCGCCCGTTTGGTCGGGGTGATAGTGGGTGTTGAACAGGGTGTGCACACGGCGGCCGGCGAGGCTTGCCCGCACCGCACGGGCCGCTGCCGCGGCCCCGCTGTCGACGAGCACGACCCCGTCGCCGGATGACAGGGCGAGCACATTGCCGGGCGCGTCGGTGATGAGCGTCACCCGCTCGGTGAGTGGTCGGCTGGGCAGCGCCGCGACGGGTGTCGAGTCCAGCGACTGGCAGCCGGCGAGGCCGCCCAGCAACGGCGCGGACGCGAGCCCGGCGAGACTGCCCAGGCCGGCCTTCAGCACGCTTCTACGGTCAGTGATGTTCATATCCCCAGTTTTCGCGTCTCCGGGCTCGTCCCGGATGTCGTCAACCACTCTCCAGGTGTGCGACCGGCCGCGCGCCTCAGGGCCTCGCGGGCGTTCGCGCCGTCCGCCGGGCGGGACACGGCGTCGTGAGCGCGCGCTGCGCGGCCCTGGCCCGCGTCAGCCCGCCTGCCGCCCGGCCTCACACCTCGGCGATGAGGCCGGTGCTGTTGCCGAAGCTCGCCTGCTCGATGCCCAGCTTGTTCAGGATCGTCAGGTGCAGATTGGCCAGCGGTGTGCGCTCGGGCAGCACGACGTTCTTGCCACCGACGTGCGCACCGTTGGCGCCGCCGACCAGGACCGCGGGCAGCGGATAGTTGTCGTGCTGATTGCTGTTGCTCATGTTCGACCCGTAAAGGAACAGCGAATGGTCGAGAATGCTGCCGTCGCCCTCCCGGGTGTTGGCCAGCTTTTCCAGGAACTCCGCGAACCGCTGCATGTGATAACGCTGAATGACGGTGAGCCTGCGGATGCGTTCGCGGTCGTTCGAATGATGGCTGACCGGATGGAAGGAGTCGGGCACGCCCACATGGTTGTAGGTCCGGTTTGTGCCTTCGGCGACCATCACATACGAGGCGATGCGCGTCAGGTCCGCCTGGTAGGCCAGCGCGATCAGATCGAACATCAGCTTGACCTGCTCGTCGAAGTTGTCGAGCTCGCCGACCGGCGCATCGGGCACGTCGACACGGCTCAGGTCGCGCGCGCCGGCCATGGTCACGCGACGCTCGAGCTCACGAACCGTGTCGAGATAATCTGCGAGCCTCGCCTGGTCGCCCGGTCCGAGCCGCTTGTGCAGCGACTTCGCGCGCTCGTTGATCATGTCGAGAATGCTGCTGTGCTTGCGCAACAGCGCCTCGCGCTCGGCCGCCGTGTCGCCTTCGCCCATGAGCTGGATGAACACCTTGCGCGGGTTGTACTCCATGGGCAGGGGCGAGTTCGGGCCGGCATAGGAAATGGTCGAGGCGTAGTAACAGCCCGCCCCGCCGCATGCGGCCACCTGGATGGTGGTTTCCGAGCTGACTTCCAGCGAGGGCAACGCCGTCTCCTGCCCCAGGTGCCGGGCGATCAGCTGATCGAGGGTAATGGCCATGCTGGCGCCCTTGGCGCTCGTGTCGGGACGCACGCAGGACAGCCAGGTGGCCGGATTGAGGGTATGCACCGAGTTGTTCGCAGCCGTGTTCTCGATGTTCTCGAACGTGGTGACCTGGTGCTTGAACGGCTCCAGCGGCGAAACGATGTGGCCGAGCTTGAAGTCCGCGCCTTTGCCGCTCGAGGTCCAGGCGTCGACTTCCTTGCCGAACGGCGTGTTGCTCATGATGGCGCCATGCGG
>QGUO01000518.1 GCA_003242495.1 Pseudomonadota bacterium
CGCCAGCTCCTCCGGCGTGTCGGTGCTTTCCCAGGTGAGCTGGTAGTCATAGCCGAGTTCCTCGCCCGGCTTGATATCGCGAATGGCGTCGATGAACACGCGACTGTTCTCGACCACCGTCTCACAGTTCGGATCGCAGCTGTGATTGATGAAACGGGCGTCGTTGCCGCCGTGGGTGGCGTCGATCACCGTGCGGTTGCTGACGACGAACAGGAAGGTGTGACCGTCGTCCTCACCCTTGAGCTCGTAGCGCCGGTCGGCCTCGGCATGCGAGATACGCTCGCCGACGTACTCGATGATGCGAGTGCCCTTCTTGATCGGCGCCACCGCGTACACGCCGTACCCGTGGATGGGCGATTTGCGCGCCTCGATGAGCGGCGAGGACGCCAAGCGGCTGGCTGGCCTGGCGACGGCCTTGGCCGCGACGTTCGACCTGCGCTGGGTCTTGGTCTTGCGCGCGGCGCTGGTCTTCGTCTTGTTGACGGAGCTGACCTTGGCCTTGCTGCCGACCTTGGCCTTGCTGCCGACCTTGGCCTTGCTGGCGACCTTGGCCTTGCTGCCGCTCGTGCTCTTGCCCCTGACCTGTTTGCCGGACTTGGCCGGGGCGGCCGCGCTGCGGCGCGCCGCACCGAGCGACGCCTGCTTCGGCTGCGTGCGATCGCGCGCGGTCACCGAAGAAGACGACGTGGTGTTCTTTTTCCTGGTTCGACTCATGTTCGCTGGCTCGGATGAAGGATGAGGTGAAGCGGCGCGGCATCAGACCGCCACGGGCGCCTTGATGTGCGGATGGCAGCGATAGTCCTCGACTGCGAAATCCTCGTATTGGTACTCGAAGATCGACGGCGGCTTGCGCCGGATGACCAGCCGCGGCAGAGGGTACGGCTCGCGACGCAGTTGCTCATCGGCCTGGTCGAGGTGATTGAGGTACAGATGCGTGTCGCCACCCGTCCAGATGAATTCGCCCGGCTCGAGGTCGCACTGCTCGGCGACCATGTGCGTCAACAAGGCATAGGAGGCGATATTGAACGGCAGGCCGAGGAACACATCCGCGCTGCGCTGATAGAGCTGGCAGGACAGCCGGCCTGCGGCCACCCAGAACTGAAACAGCGCGTGGCACGGGGTGAGCGACATCTCCTCGAGCTCACCGACGTTCCAGGCGCTCACCAGGATGCGCCGCGAGTCCGGGTTGCGGCGAATCAGGTCCAGGGTGCGGCTGATCTGATCGATCGACTTGCCGTCCGGCGTCGGCCACGAGCGCCATTGGCGACCGTAGATCGGCCCGAGATCGCCGTTCTCGTCGGCCCACTCGTCCCAGATGGTCACCCCATGATCGTGCAGGTAGCGCACGTTCGTCTCGCCCCGCAAGAACCACAGCAGCTCGTACACGATGGAGCGCACGTGCAGCTTCTTGGTGGTCAGCAGGGGAAATCCGCGCGTCAGGTCGAAACGCATCTGGTAGCCGAACACCGACAGCGTCCCGGTGCCGGTCCGGTCGGTCTTGCGCACACCGTGCTCACGAACGTGGCGCAGGAGTTGCAAATACTGTTGCATCGCCGGTCGCTAGGTCTTGAGGTTTCCGCTCGGCTGGCCACGGCGGTACGCCAGCACCAGCAGCACGATACCCGCGACGATCATGGGCGCGGAGAGGATCTGTCCCATGGTCACCCAGTCGAAGAACAGGTAACCGCGGTTCTCGTCGGGAATGCGCACGAACTCCACCGCGAAACGGGCCACGCCATAGACGAGCAGAAACAGCCCCGACGGCGCGAGCCGCGGCCGCGGCCTGGCGGTGAATACCCAGAGAATGATGAACAGCAGCAGCCCTTCCAGCAAGCCCTCGTAGAGCTGCGAGGCGTGCAGCTGCAGCACGCAGGGATCGACGCCGAGGCGCCGGCATAGGTTTTCCGCCTCGGCCGCCTGCACCGGATACAGGCGCGCGGGATCGACGATGAACGCCCAGGGCACGTCCGTCGGCTTGCCCCACAGCTCCCCGTTGATGAAGTTGCCGATGCGTCCGACGAACAGCCCGAGGCCCGGCAGCGGCGCGAGGAAGTCGAACACGTCGGCCACGTGCCGGCGTCGCCGGCGCGCGAACAGGGTGACCGCGATCAGCACGCCCAGCAACCCGCCGTGGAAGGACATGCCACCTTCCCAGATGCGGAACACCGCGAGCGGATCACGCACCACCTGCTCGAGCCCGTAGAACAGCACCCAGCCGAGCCGGCCGCCGAGGATCACGCCGATCGCCGCGAAGAAGATCAGGTCGTCCACGTCGGTGGCGTTCCAGGTCGAGGCCGGCTCGGCCGCACGCCGTCGCGCCAGCCACCAGGCCATGGCGAACGCGATGACGTACATCAGGCCGTACCAGCGCACTGCCAGCGGCCCCACGGAGAAGATGATCGGGTCGATGGCGGGGTAGGTCAGCATCCGGCGATGTTATCAGAGGCTTGCGGCGGCACGCAGCGAGGTTCACTCATGGACCGCGCGCACGAAGAAGGCCTTGAGGTAACGGGTCTCGGGAATGGCGGGATGGATGGGATGATCGGGCGCCTGGCCGCCGACCTCCACCACTTGTGCAAACCGTCCGAGATGCCGCGCCCCACGCTGTATGGCCCCGAGCAACGCCTCGGGCGAA
>QGUO01000096.1 GCA_003242495.1 Pseudomonadota bacterium
GTGCGCCCCCCCCCGCCGTGAGGATTGCGATACTGCGACACCAGGTCCTTGGACTCGTCGGTGTAGCGCAGGCCCAGCGTCGCTTCCAGACGCTCGGTGAGGCGGATGCTGTTGTTGGTGAACAGCGCCCAGCTGCGCGACTCCTGCTCGTAGGTGTCCTGGGTGCCGACGTCGGCCGGCCAGGCCGTCGGCGGCAGCAGGGCCATGAATGCCGGCTGTCCGAGCAGTGCGGTCAGATAGTCGCGGTACTGCGTGCCGTAGATCAGATGGCTGCGCGACTCGAGGTCCTCGGCGGCGTAGAACGCGCCGACCATCCAGCTCACCCGCTCGGTCTCGCCGGCGAGGCGCAATTCCTGGCTGAAGGTGTCGAACTCGTTGCTGAAGCCCTCCGGCGAGCGGTACCAGATGTCCACCGCGGTGAAATCCGCGTCCTGGCCGTTGACCGTGCGCCAGTTGCGCGCGGCGCTGATGGAGGTCAGGGTGGCGCCGCCCAGGGCCTGCAGATCCCAGTTGATTTCCGCGGAAACGCCCTTGTCGTGGATGTTCTGCTCCGTGCCGCGGTTGGCATACGTGAGCCGCTCGAAGGGATCGGCGGGATTGGCGAACGAGCCGGGCTCGAGTGCGCTCAAGGCGCCCAGCACGGGCGCCGCGCCGGACAGGATCGCCTGCGGCGCGAGGCAGCAGTTCTCGTCGCGGCTGGTGTAATCGGCGATCAGGCGGACGTCGAGGACGTCCGTGGGCTGCAACAACAGCTGGCCGCGCACGGTGTAGAAGCTGCGGTCGTAGTCCTCGTCCTCGCTGCGCGGTCCCTGTCCGCGCACCACGTCGTAGAAGCCGTCGCGTTCGCGCACGGCCGCATACAGGTGGCCCGCGACCGTGTCGCCGAACAGCGGCCCGGTGAGGGAAGCGGAGCCCTCGAGCGCGCCGAAGTTACCGGCCGTGAGCTCGACTTCCGAGCCGAACTCGAACTGCGGCCGGCGCGTGAGCACGTTGATGACGCCGGCCGAGGTGTTCTTGCCGAACAAGGTGCCCTGCGGGCCCTTCAGGACCTCGATGCGCTCGACCTGGCCCAGGTCGCCGAAGCTGACGCCGTTACGCGGCCGGTAGACGCCGTCGATCACCACGCCCACGGACGACTCGAGCCCGGGGTTGTCGCCCACCGTGCCGATGCCGCGGATGCGGGCAGTGGTGATGGTCTCGTTCTGGGTGGAGGTGACGATCAGTCCGGGCGTCAGGATGGTGAGATCCTTGATGTCGCGCACGCCGGTGTCCTGCAGCAGCTCGCCGGAAACCGCCGTGACGGCGATGGGCACATCCTGCAGATTCTGCTCGCGCTTCTGCGCGGTCACGATGATGGTTTCGACGTTCCGTCCGATCTCGGCATCCTGTGCCTGGACCGGCGTGGTGGACGTTGCGGAGATTGCGAGCGTCGCAGCCACTGCCCGTGTTACCGCAGAACTCGTCTTGCGCATCATGATCCCCCTATCGCTTCGGACGTTGTCACACAAGCGGTCTCGGGCCATGTTTCCCCGGTACGGACGCTGTTCTGGTCGCTATCGTGCGCCATCCGGGCCGTCGGCCCCACACGTTCGTCGAGGGAAGGGTACTGTGTTCGCGAGATCCGCGAAAGCGATGCGCGTGAAGGCAACGATTTCCGCTGGGGGCGCGCGCGGGCCACGGGCGCTTCAGCGCGGCGGAAAACACCGGTGCAGCAGGGGTCGCACGCTTGCCGGCTCGTAAGGGCTCGAGCGATTTCCACTATACTGTGGCACGCCAGCAACGAACCATGAGGGCGGAACGCGAGTAATGGAACGGGCGGAGCACTACGAGGTTCTGGTCATCGGCAGCGGTCCCGCCGGGGAAGGCGCCGCCATGATGGCCGCCAAGAACCACAAGCGTGTGGCGCTGGTCGAGCGACATTTCGAGGTCGGCGGCGGTTGTACACACTGGGGCACGATTCCGAGCAAGGCCCTGCGGCACGCCGTCAAGATCCTCCACGACCTGCGCCGCAATCCGCTCCTCAAGGAATTCCGCGCGGCCTCGCAGCTCACCTATCCAGACCTGCTCGCCTCGGCGAGCCGGGTGATCGAAACCCAGGTGATGAGCCGGCGGCGCTTCTATGAGCGCAATCGCGTCCCGCTGTACGCCGGTGAAGCGCGCTTTCTCGATCCGCACACCATCGAGGTGCAGTCCGCGGCGGGCCAGGCGCACATCCTGCGTGCGGACTACGTGGTGATCGCCACCGGCTCGCGGCCCTATCATCCGCCTGACCTGGATTTCGCGCACCCGCGCATCCGCGACAGCGACTCGGTGCTGCATTACCCGGAGCATCCGTTCGCCGTGACCATCTACGGGGCCGGCGTGATCGGCTGCGAGTACGCGTCGATCTTCGTGAACCTCGGCGCCAAGGTCACATTGGTCAACACCCAGGACCGGCTGCTGTCGTTCATGGACGACGAGATCACCGAAGGCCTGTCCTATCACCTGCGCGAGCAGGGCTGCGTCATCCTCCACAACGAGGCCTTCCACGCCGTCGAGGCGCGCGAGCGGGACGTGGTGCTGCACCTGCAGTCCGGGCGCAGGATCAAGTCCGATCTGTTGCTCTGGGCGAACGGGCGCACCGGCAACTCCGACCGGCTCAATCTCGAGGCATTGGGCCTGACGTGCAACTCGCGCGGCCAGCTGGCGGTGAATGGTCATTATCAGACCGAGGTGCCGCACATCTACGCAGTGGGCGACATCACCGGCCCGCCGGCCCTGGCGAGCGCCGCCTACGTGCAGGGCACCCACGCGGTGCAACACATCCTGAATCCCGGCATCGAGCCGCACCGGCTCGAGATGATCCCGAGCGGCATCTACACCTTGCCCGAGATTTCCTCCATCGGCCGCACCGAGCGCGAGCTGCAGCAGGCCAAGGTGCCGTACGAGGTCGGACATTGCGCGTTCAAGAATCTCGCCCGCGCGCAGATGACCGACGAGCGGGTCGGCATGCTCAAGATCATTTTCCACACCGAGACCTTCGAGGTGCTCGGCGTACATTGCTTCGGCGACGGCGCCTCGGAGATCGTGCACATCGGCCAGACGGTGATGGCGAGCCGGGACCTGAACGACGTGCGTTACTTCACCCACGCCACGTTCAACTATCCCACCATGGCGGAAGCCTACAGAGTGGCGGCATATAACGGGCTGAACCGCTTGACGTAGCGTATGATGGCGGCAGCTCTACTGAGAACAACAGTCAGCTACATTGCGGGGTGCCGTGCATGAGCATCGTCAAAGAGTTCCGGGAATTCGCCGTCAAAGGCAACGCCGTGGACATGGCCGTCGGCATCATCATCGGTGCGGCGTTCGGCCGGGTCGTGAACTCGCTGGTGGAGGACGTGCTGAGCCCGCCGCTCGGCTATCTCATCGGCGGCGTGGATTTTTCGGACCTGAGCATCGTGCTGCCGCCATTGCGTGAAGGGCTCGAGGACGTGACGCTGCGCTACGGCGCGTTCCTGCAATCGGCGTTCGATTTCCTGATCGTGGCATTCGCCATGTTCATGGTCGTGAAAGCCATCAACCGGCTCAAGCGCAAGGAGGAGGCCGCCCCGAGCGCCGCGCCACCGCCGCCGACCCGGGAGCAGCAATTGCTCGAGGAGATCCGCGACGCGCTCAAGGCGCAGCGCTGAGCGGCCGCGGCGCAGGCGCCGCGGGGCGCATGTCGCGGGCAAGAACCCGCCGCGAGGACGGCTCACTCCGCCGATGGCTCACTCCGCCGCGGCGGCGAACGCCGCGCGGGTGAGGTTCTCGGGTTCGCCATCCGTGCACACCACGTTGTCCTCGATGCGGATGCCGCCATAGGGTCGCAGGCGCTCCACGCATTGCCAATCGATGTGCCGCCCGTGTTTCGCACGCGCCTGCTCGAGCAGCGGCGCGATGAAGTACAGGCCCGGCTCGATGGTGACCACGAAGCCCGGCTCGAGCGTGCGGGTGAGGCGCAGCCACGGGTGCCCCTCCGGCGGCGGCTTGCGCGTTCCGTCCGGGGCGATCGCGAAACCGGAGACGTCGTGGACCTGCAGTCCCAGCAGGTGGCCCACGCCGTGCGGAAAGAACACCTGCGACAGGCCCGTGTCCACCGTGTCGGCGGGCGTGAGCGAGACGATGCCCGCCTCCGACAGCACCTGCGCGATGCGCAGATGCGCATCGAGATGGATGCGCGCGTAGTCGACGCCGCTGCGTACCTGCGCGCACAGGGCCTGCTGGACCTGCTCCATGGCTTCGATGAGTGCGCCGAACTCGCCTGACGTCGCTGCGTAGGTGCGCGTGATGTCGCAGGCGTAACCCGCATGCTGCGCGCCGGCATCGATCAGGAAGGAGGTGCGCGCGGCGGGTGCCGCCTGCTCACGGTGCTGGTAGTGCAACACGGCGGCGTTGGCGCCGAGCGCGACGATGTTCGGATACGGCAGCTCTTCGTCCGTGTGCCCGCTCGCGCGCAGATAGGCCAGGTGGATCTCGAACTCGGAGGCGCCCGCCTGGAAGGCGTCGCGCGCCGCAAGGTGTCCGCGCACGCCTTTCGCCGTCGCCTGTCGCATGCATGCCAGCTCGTAGGGCGTCTTCGCGGCGCGCGGCCAGTGCAGGTGCTCGAGGAGCGCCTGCGGATTGGGCTCGGCGAATCCCCAGGTCTCGAACTGCGCCCGCCACTCGCCGACGAATGCACAGCGCGGCAGACCGGCGAGCAGCGGCTTGGCCTGGTCGGGTTGCTCGATCACTTCGATCTCGAAGTGTGCGGTCCAGTCACCGGAGGGCAGGGCCGGCGGCTTGTGCCAGAAATCCTGCGGCTGCACAAAGATCAATCGCGGCCGTGCACCGGGCCGGTAAGTGATCCAGCAATCGGGCGCGTCGGTGAGCGGCACCCAGGCCTTGAAATGCGGATTGACCTTGAACGGATACGGCTGGTCGTCGAGGAATTGCAGCGCCGCTCGTCCGGAATGAATGGCCAGCGATTCGAAGCCGCATGCGGCGAGCGCGGCGTCGGTGCGCGCGCACACGGTACGCAGGTGGTCGGAGTAGAGTTGCGCCTCGTTCATGGAAGCACCACCAATGAGAGGGTTGAAGCCTAGTGTAATGCAAGCGGCCCCGTTCAAGGCGCCAGCAAGATGTGCCCGGAGCAGGGAGATGTTCCGGGAACAGTGAAGAGAAGAAGGCGAGGGGAAGCGGTGAAGGGAAGGGTGAAAGGAGTCCGAGCGAGAAGAGGATGTGGAGCGCGAGCGAAGCGGAGCGAGGAGGCTGTGGAGCGCGAGCGGGAACGAAGCGGCGAAGCGAGGACAGGATGTGGAGTGTGTGCGGGAACGAAGCGCCGGAGCGAGGACAGGATGTGGAGTGCGCGCGAGAACGAAGCGGCGAAGCGAAGGGAAGAGCGACGAGGAAAACGGCGAAGCGAACGAAGGGATGCACCGTCGTGTAACGGCGACTTGTCAATTTTTCGTCAATGTCTCGATCATATTTCGTCAACGCATGGCTCAAGAGTGTCTGTGATCGGAGACGAGCGTTTGACACTGGAATTATAGAGGTTTCGTGAGCGCGCGATTCGTCCGGTGCGACGTACACATCGAGAATGAATGCGCATAGAATCCCCACGCGCAATCACATGCAATGATCGGCATTGATCGATCCACGCGTTGCAGTTGCCTATCGAAACCATCCGTCATTCACAGTGGGGTGAATCAATCCATGAATGCAAAAATGCTTGTCACCGCTGCCATGTTCTCGCTCGCGCTGGCGGCCTGCGGCCAGCAGTCCTCGATCGAGGAAACGGCGGCGCAGGACGATATGAGCTTCTCGAACGACGCGGCAATGGCCGATGAGGCCGGTGCGGCCGTGGACGAGGCCATGGACGCGACCATGGACGCGGCTGAGGAGAGCATGAGCGACGCCACCGAGGCCGTCGACGAGACGGCCGATGCGACCGAAGGTGCTATGGGCGGCGAAACGCCGGCGGAGTAAGCTGACCTCCGGTTTCGCAGCTCATCCGCTGCGCCCGGTCACACCCCGGGCGCAGCGGTGTTTTCAGAGGCGGCACGGGAGCAGCCGGCACACACGGTGACAGTCAGCATTCGCGACGCACAACACTCCGGGGCGGATCGCGCCTGGATCCGGGAACGCTACCCGGAGTATGTCGAAGACCTGTCGCGGACGAGTACCAATGCCCGAAGATCCCCCGCCGGACTGTTTCCGCCAACTGGGGAATTCGGCGAATCGCGTACCCAGTTGCCGGCGGCCTGGTTCGCCGACGGCAACTCCCATCCCTTGATTATCCTGCAGGACGAACGCCCGGTCGGTTTCGCGCTGGTGAGCCGTCCGTCGCGCGCCCGCTTTGCGCACAGCCCGCGCGAGCAGGTGGATTACAAGATGGCCGAGTTCTTCATCGTGCGAGAGGGGCGGCGGCGCGGCGTAGGTCGCGATGCCGCGCGGTTGATCTTCAACCGTTTCGCCGGTCGCTGGCAGATCACCGAATTCCAGCAGAACCAGGCGGCGGTCGCGTTCTGGCGCTCCATCGTCTCCGAGTACACCGGTGGTCGCTATCGCGAGGCGGTGCTGTACGGAGAAGTGCACCAGTTCTTCACGTCCCGCCACGCCGGCGCGCGCTAGTTCGCACGCAGCGGGTACGCGCGGGTGCGCGCCGCGGGGCGGGTACGCCCAGGCGTTCGCATGGCACCGGCTATCGCCGGTGACGGGCACGCCCGCGACGTGTGTCAGGCGCTGCGCCGGGCCGGCCGGCGGGCACGCTCCAGAATGGGACGCAGGAACCGTCCCGTATGCGAGTCAGGATGCTGGGCGACCTGCTCCGGGGTCCCGCAGGCCACCACCGTACCGCCGCCGTCGCCACCCTCCGGGCCGAGATCGATGATCCAGTCGGCGGTCTTGATCACGTCGAGATTGTGCTCGATGACCACGATGGTGTTGCCCTCGTCGCGCAGCCGCGTGAGCACGCCGAGCAGTTGCTCGATGTCGTAGAAGTGCAGGCCCGTGGTGGGCTCGTCGAGGATGTACAGCGTCCGGCCGGTCGAGCGCTTGGACAACTCCTTGGCGAGTTTCACGCGTTGCGCTTCGCCGCCGGAGAGCGTGGTGGCGTTCTGGCCGAGGCGGATGTAGGAGAGGCCGACGTCCATGAGCGTCTGGAGCTTGGGGGCGATCCCGGGCGCGTGACGGAAGAACGCCAGGGCGTCCTCCACCGTCATGTCCAGCACCTCGTGGATGTTCTTGCCCTTGTAGCGGATCTCCAGGGTCTCGCGGTTGTAGCGCCGGCCCTGGCAGACATCGCAAGGCACGTACACATCCGGGAGGAAGTGCATTTCCACCTTGATGACACCGTCGCCCTGGCAGGCTTCGCAGCGGCCGCCCTTGACGTTGAAGCTGAAGCGGCCCGGCTCGTAGCCGCGGGCGCGCGCTTCGGGGACGGCGGCGAACAGTTCGCGGATGGGCGTGAACAGGCCGGTGTACGTGGCCGGGTTGGAGCGCGGCGTGCGGCCAATGGGGCTCTGATCGATGTCGATCACCCGGTCGATGTCGTCCAGGCCTTCCACGTCGTCGCACGGGGCCGGCTCGGCGGCGGCGTCGTTGAGCCGGCGCGCGACGAACAAATGCAGCGTGTCGTTGACCAGCGTCGACTTGCCCGACCCGGACACGCCGGTCACGCAGGTCATCACACCGAGCGGAATATCGACCGTCACACCTTTCAGGTTGTTGCCGCGGGCGTTCACGATGCGCAGACGCCGTCCGTCCTGCGGCGGCGTGCGCATCGCCGGCACGGGGATCTCGCGTCGGCCCGACAGGTATTGGCCGGTGAGCGAGTGCGCATTGGCGGCGATGTCCTCCGGTGTGCCCTGGGCGATGACCTGGCCGCCATGCACGCCGGCGCCCGGGCCGAGATCGACGACGTGATCGGCGTGGCGAATGGCGTCCTCGTCGTGCTCGACCACCAGCACGGTGTTGCCGAGATCACGCAGGCGATCGAGCGTGCGCAGCAGGCGTTCGTTGTCGCGCTGATGCAGACCGATCGACGGCTCGTCGAGAATGTACATCACGCCCACCAGACCCGAGCCGATCTGGCTCGCCAGGCGGATGCGCTGCGCCTCGCCGCCGGACAGCGTGTCGGCACTGCGATCGAGCGTGAGATAGTCGAGCCCGACGTCGCTCAGGAAGCGCAGCCGCTCGCCGATCTCCTTGACGATCTTGCCGGCGATCTCGCCGCGCCAACCCTCGATCTCGAGCGACTGCGCGAATGCGATGGCCTCGCCGACCGACAGGCGGCTGACCTCGGGCAGGTTGCGACCGCCCACGAAGACGTTGCGCGCCGCGCGATTCAGGCGCGAGCCGCCGCAGTCGGGGCAGGGCTGGTTGCTCAGGTACTTGGCGAGCTCCTCGCGCACCGCGAGCGACTCGGTCTCGCGATAGCGGCGCTGGAGGTTGGGAATGACGCCTTCCCACTTGTGCGAGCGGCGCACCGTGCTGCCATTGGTGTTGACGTACCGGAAGTCGATGCGCTCATCGCCGCTGCCATACAGCACCAGCTTGCGGTGCTTGGCAGCCAACGATTCCCAGGGCGTCTCGATGTCGAACTTGTAATGCCGGGCGAGCGATTGGATGAGCGCGAAGTAGTAGACGTTGCGCCGGTCCCAGCCGCGAATCGCGCCACCGGCGAGCGACAGGTGCGGATGGTGCACCACGCGCGCCGGGTCGAAGAACTGCTGCACGCCGAGTCCCGAGCAGGTGGGACAGGCGCCGGCGGGATTGTTGAACGAGAACAATCGCGGCTCGAGCTCCGCCAGGCTGTAGCCGCAGCTCGGGCACGCGAACTTCTCGGAGAACACCAGGTCCGCGCGCTCGGGCTCGTCGACGAACGCCACCTTGGCGACCCCGTCCGCCAGGCGCAGCGCGGTCTCGAACGATTCGGCGAGTCGTTGACCGATGCCCTCGCGCACCTTCAGCCGGTCGACCACCGCCTCGATGGTGTGCTTGCGCCTGGCATCGAGCTTCGGCGCCTGATCGAGCTCGACGACCTGGCCGTCGATACGCGCGCGCACGAATCCCTGGCTGCGCAGCTCGTCCAGCACCTGCAGGTGCTCGCCCTTGCGTCCGTCGATCATGGGGGCGAGCAGCAGCAGCGGTGTGCCCGGCGGCAGGCGCAGCACCTGGTCGACCATCTGGCTGACCGTCTGAGCGGCGAGATCGACCCCGTGGTCCGGGCAGCGCGGGATGCCCACGCGTGCATACAGCAGGCGCAGGTGGTCGTAGATTTCGGTGACCGTGCCGACCGTCGAGCGTGGGTTGTGGGAGGTCGACTTCTGCTCGATGGCGATCGCCGGGGAGAGCCCCTCGATGGAGTCGACGTCGGGCTTCTCCATCATCGAAAGGAACTGGCGCGCGTAGGCCGACAAGGACTCGACGTAGCGGCGCTGTCCCTCGGCATAAATGGTGTCGAAGGCCAGCGAGGACTTGCCCGAGCCCGACAGTCCCGTGAAGACGATCAGGCGATCGCGCGGCAGTTCGATGTCGATGTTGCGCAGGTTGTGGGTCCGTGCGCCGCGAATGACGATGGCAGACATGGGGCTGCGACGATGTGGGGGCGGACCGGTCACTATAAAGCCCGGGTCGCGTTCGGGGCAAAGCGCCGGCCGGGCGAGCTGGAGGGCCGCCTCGGGGGGCTCAGCGGCCCCGCAGTCCAGAGAGCCAGGGAAGGATGCCGGTGGGGGGCCGGGGGCGCCATGGCCTGCGGGCGCCGGCCGGCGCTGGCACGGTGGTGCCGGCGCGCGTGGGCGGGTACGGTTCGCCGGCCCAGCACCTGGGGCCCTGCTCCCGGCCGCGCAACCCGTTCCCGCGCCCTCGGGCGCCGAAAACCGCCGGTTCGTGCCGGTTCCGGCCGTTTGCCGGGGCGTTTGCCCGGTTATTCGCTGTCCTGAACCCCTGCGCCCGTCTACAATTGCTGCCTTGATTCAATCGGATTGGGGTTTCTCATGGCTCGCGGCATCAACAAGGTCATCCTCGTCGGTAATCTGGGCGCGGATCCCGAGGCGCGCTACATGCCGAGCGGCAAGGCGGTCACCAACATCCGCGTCGCCACCAGCGAGTCGTGGAAGGATCGCAACACCGGTGATTTGCAGGAGCGCACCGAGTGGCACTCGGTGGTGCTCTACGACAGGCTGGGTGAGATCGCCGCCGAGTACCTGCGCAAGGGCTCGCAGGTGTACATCGAAGGCAGCCTGCGCACCCGCAAGTGGCAGGACAAGGAGGGCAAGGACCGCTGGACCACGGAAATCATCGCCCGCGAAATGCAGATGCTGGGTGGCCGTGGCGGGGCGGCCGGCGGCGGCTACGGCGGCGGCGCATCTCCGCCCCCGCGCGACGCCCCCACGGGCCGGGATCCGGGGTCTGCGCCCC
>QGUO01000097.1 GCA_003242495.1 Pseudomonadota bacterium
GCGCGGGCGAACGCCTCCCCGTTGATCGGAATGCGATACGGCATGGCCCGCACGTCCAGCGTGCCGCCGGGTGCAGCGACGGAGTAGAGATGGCCGTCGCCCGTGGCGAGCAGCACGCGGTCACCGAGGCGCGAGAACCCGCCGCCGCGAACGGCCGGTCGTGGGATCTGGCCATGATGTGCGATGACGCGCAGGTTGTAGAGACTCGTGGCGACCTCCGTTGCGCTGCTGCGTGCATCGACCGCACCACCGATGTCGAGGTGTTTCTTGGCCGAGAGCGCGGCAGTGCCTGCCATGGTCACGCCCAGCATCATCGCCCCGAGGATCCGCAACCAGCGGCCGATGAACGGCACGGTCAGGATCACCACGGCCGAGAACAGGATTGCGAGCATGAGCATGCGCGAGGAGTTGGCGCGCATGACGAACAGGAAGGCGAGCGCCAGGCTGAAAATCGCCGCTGGGCCGAGCACGGCCAGGAGCAGGCGGAATTTCGGCGCCTGGCCCCGAATGAGAAGCTGGAAGACGGCGCTGGCGCCGAACGCGGCGAGCAGCGCAGCATAGGGAAGACGTTCCTTGCCCGGCAATGCCCATGGCCACTCGCCCAGGAGCGCGGCAGGCAGCAACAGCACCAACACCAGCGTGGCGAGCTGCCACACGAGAAGAAAGCCCAGGCTCGGATCCGAAGCCGTTTTCATGGCGGGGGCGAACGCGCCATGCAAACGGAAAGTTTCGGGTGTGCAGTGCGCTTCGTCCTCCGTGCAGTTCTGCATCGGCCACGCTTCAGGAACAGCGGCCGGCGGGTTGGCCGGGCAGGATCGTTCGCAGCATCAGGATGGTGTGCCGTGTGTGCGCGCTGCTCGAGTGCAATGCGACACGCGCATGTCCTGGCGGCGCCCCAAGGAAAAAATGTTTCCCTGAGCGCGCGAGCTGGGGTCGCGCGCCGCGCCCGAGACCTAGGTGAAGCGTGCGAAGGGATTGTCGCAGGCCGGGAAGCGGCCACTGTGGACGATGGTTTCCCGTGCGGGATCGGCGACGCGGAAGAAGTTGCTGCCCAGCAGGAATTCCGAGAGCACCTGGCGCTCGAGCTGCGCGAGTTGCCGGCGCAGGGGCCTCACGCGGCCTGCGAGCGCCGGAACCGTGCGGTTCGCGAACGCAGCGAGGCGGTTTTTCTTCGGCTCGAAAAGATCGCTTTCCAGTACTTTCTGCACGAACGCCGCCAGCGATTCCGCGTCGAGCCGGACGCCGGGCAGGTGCCGGCGCACGACGTCTTCCACCCACGCCGCCCGCCGTGCCGGATGGCGTTCGAGCGTGTAGGTGCCGGCGATGCCGGCCGTGGCCAGGCCGGCCATGCCGCCGAGCAGGAGTAGGCGGCGGCTCGAGGAAATCTGCTTCATGTCAGTGCCTCCCGGTCAGAGTCGTTCAAGCCAGGCGGTCGGCGGAGCGCAGCGACATCGCGGCCACCGTCAGGCTTGGATTGGCACAGGGGCCGGTCGGAAAAACCGCCGAGCCGACGACGACCAGATTGCGCAGCCGGTGATGGACCTGGTCGGCATCGACCACCGAGGTGGCGGGATCCCGGCCCATGCGCAAGCTTCCCTGGACATGCGATTCGGTCGCGCGCATGCCTTTGAAGTCGATGCGCTCCACGGGCAAGGGCGCCAACACCTTTTCCAGCGCCTCGAACGAGCGCTCCACGCCCACCCTGGCGTACTCGGAGATCCGCTCGTGCAACACCCGTGGCATGCCGTCGTCATCCACGACGACGCGGTTCTGGTCCTGAGGAAGATCCTCGACGACGACCACCAGCGGCGCGAGCTGCCGCCAGCGCCCGAACTCCGTGCGCAAACCATACGGCCAGCGATTCTCGAAATAGATGAGGGCGCTGCCATACGAGCGGCGGAACTCGCCATCGTAGAGCGCGTAGTTCAGCGCCGTCGTGATGGTGCCGCCGTCGAAATTGTCCAGCCCGTCGAGCAGCACTTCGACGCTGTAGCCGGCCTGCTCGTGAATGCCGACCCCGGTGAAGGGGTGGTCTGCGCCCGAGCGCAGCAGAATCGCCGGGCTGTGCAGGGCATTCGCACCGAGCACGTACAGCTCGCCACTCGCCCTCCGTTCCTCGCCGCCGGTCTCGTAGATCACGCCTTGCACGGTGTCGTTGGCAAGGTCGAGCCGTGTGACCGGGCATTCGGTACGAAACTCGACGGATGGGTGCTCGCGCAGGTTACGAAAGCCGTTCTCGAACGTGAACTTCGCGTCCACCGGGCACAGGTTGCAGCGTGCCGACGCGCAGCAGCGGGCGCGCTGCGGATTCACCGCGCTCGCCCGTGCCGTGGCCATCGGGAAATGGAACGCCGGTTGCGCGGCGCGCATCACCCGGTCCACCGAGGTCAGCGCATGCGGCGGCAGCGGAAACGGCGCCGAGCGCGGCAGCAGCTCGGCCATGTCCGGCGAGCCGGCCACGGCCATCTTGCGTTCCGCGAGCACGTAGTACGGCTCGAGCTCATCGTATCCGAACGGCCAGTCCTGGCCGACGCCATACAGCGTGCGCAGCCGAAAGTCGCTGGGATGGAACCGTGGTGTCTGGGCGAACCAGCAATTGGTGCCGCCCCCCAGACCGATGGTGAAGTTCCAGATCTTGTGCCCGGGGGGCGTACGATAGGTGTCCTCCGGCGCTACCGCGGAGTTACGCCCGTTCTCGATCTGCCAGCGATGCGAGTGATGGCGGCCGCGCTCGAGCACCAGCACGCGCGCCGTGGGCCGTTTGCGCAGGAAGCCCTCGACGAAGAACAGCGAGCCGAAGCCCGAACCGACGACCACCAGATCGTAATGCTCGGCACTCATATGCGCTCCGGGCACGCCCCTCACTCTCCCTTGATGCCGACGGCGCCGAGATTGATCCAGCCATGGTCGTAGCCGCGCACCTGCGAGCGATCGAGCGGCTCGACCCACCGGCAACCGGCCGCAAGCAGAGCTTCTTTCAGGTAACGGAACGAGAACAAGGCAAGGTGCCAGTTGCGATGACCGGCCGTGCCGCGGCCGTCGCCGTAGGAGAACAGCCGCCCGTTCGCCCACAGGCAGGGATCACGTTGCTCATTGAAGCGGTACCAGCCGTCCTTCTCGAACTCGCGGGCGTTACGTTCCTCGGCCTCGACGAACGCGCGGCAGATTTTCAGGCCGTCGGGCACCCAGATCTCGATGCGTCCGCCCGGCTGGAGCACGCGCACCCAGTCGGCGAGCACGTCGACCGTTCTGTACCACGGGATGTGCTCGAGCACATGACTGGCATAGATCAGCTTGAAGGTGTCGCGACGAAACGGCAGCCGGCGCTGCGCATTCCACACGTAATCGACATTAATGCCGCCGACCACGTTCAAGGTTTCGAAGCCGGCGATGCGTCCCTGGCCAGGACCAATCTCGAGCTTGCGATCGCGCTTGAAGCTGCGCGCGGCCAGCAGCACCGGGGTTTGCACCACGCGCTGCAACAGCGTGAGCGGCAGGTTCATGAGCGGAATCACCGTTTCATAGGCACGCCGCGCCGCCGGCCGATAACGCGCCGGGATGATCGCCTGCAGCGCCCTCATGACGTGTGCCTCGCGGGACGTTGCCTGGCCGCCAATCTATCGATGATGCGCATCTCCGAACCTCCTGGAATCTCCGTGAGTCATTGAACTGTACGGCCGGCGCACACGGTCGTCAGAGGAACCGCCACTGAACGGCGGCCGTGGCGACGTTCGCGTCATAGATCGACCGGGGCCGGTTGGAGTCACGCTCGATGTAACGCCAGCTCAGGTCGAAGCGCAGGTGATCGCGCGGCGAATAAACGATGTTCGCCTGGACGGAGCGCAGTGTGTCGGCGCGCCCCTGGTCCTCGACGAGCAGCGGGTTGGAGCCCAGAAAGTCCAGCTCTTCCCAGGACAGCTCCATCGAAAACGTCAGTGAGCGCACCGGCGACCAGGCCGGCTCGATGCTGAATCCATCGGAGATGAAGTAATCGGACTCGGCGTCCGCGTAGGCCTTGATCTCGCGCCAGGCGGCCAACGTGGTGCCGAACTTCACCCGCGGCTCCCACTCGATCTGCGCGCGCCAGGTGTTGCCGGAGAATTCTCCGGGAGTTCCGTCCGGATGGCGCCGGCGGGTGTAGCCGTACTCCACGTCGAACGCCGTGCGCACGGTGGCCACATAACGCGTTCGCGCGAGCAGCATGCTTTGCTCGTACTCGCGCCGGTAACTCGCTTGCTCGAGGGCGGCGAGGTTGGGGAACTGCGCTTCGGTGAAGCGATACTCGAGGGCGACGCGATGGTCGGCGGGCGTGGTGTATTCCACGCCCGCGTGCGCGGTGTTCGCTTCGAAATCGTCGAAGCGGCGCTGCGCGGCGCTGTGCTCGGTTTCGATACGCCGCAGGCCGCCGAGCAGCGCCCAGCGCGGACCGAGCGCGACGCGCGCCTCGCCGGAATAGTCGACCGTCTCCAGCATGTCTTTGAACAACTCCGCCTCGGTGGCGGTGCGCACATTGGCGAAATCGGCGAGGCCGCGCCGGTAGTCGGCTGCCAGCGTGCCGGACAGGCGGCCCAGCGCACGCCAGTTCCACGCGAGGCGGCCGCGGCCCGCCGTGTGGTCGAGGTGATCGTTGCGGTCGAAGCGCACGGCGTCGGCCCGCAAGTCCACGCGCAAGGACTGGCGGCCGAAGTGCATCTGCTCGGCGAATCCGAGCACTGCCCGGCTGACGTAATCGGCCGTTTCCAGGTCCTGCGGCAACGGCGCCCCGAGCGTGCCGGTGTCGGACGGCAGCCGGAACAGATTGTCATCGTAGGTGAACTGTCCGCGAACGAAGAAGCCTGCGGCGTCCTGGTTGGATTGCGCGAGCGCGCCGCCGGCGAACGCCAGCGAGACCAGCGCCGGGCAGGCCGCCAGCCGCGCGCGATGACGGTGTACGGATCTCGCGAATTTGCACATGCTTGCAGCGCTCATTGCAGGGCCTGCTGCAGACGGCGCACGACGCGGCGGCGCAGGCTGACACCGCGAGCGCTCAGGTAGGCGCCGTTCCAGGTGGCGGGCACGATTCTCTGATTGGCGTAGTCGAGCACCGGCTTGCCGCTGAGCCGTGCGATCTCGGCCGCCTGTGCGGGCTCGCTTTCGATGAACAGGGCGCTCTCTTCGAGGCTGCGATACACCTCGGCCTTGAAGCGCGCGTGACAGCCCTGGCGACGGCGCTCGGCAGCGCTCGGCAGGTCCAGCAGATGAAGGTGATTGAAGCGAATGCCGTGCGCGTCGAGCCAATCCACCGTGTGCTGCCGGTAGCGCTCGAGGCGACTGCTCACGAGATGGCCGATGGGATAGCTGGGCCGCGCCATGGGCCGGGCATTGGCCAGAAATGCCGCATAGCGCTGCCCATCGTCGTTTTCCGCGCCGCTGGGGTCACCGCACAATACGCCATCGATGTCGACGCAGAAGTTCTGCAGCTCCACCCGGTGAAACAGGTTCCAGGCGAACACCCGGGGCATCTCGACGCGTTCGAGCGCCAGCTCCACATGGCCGGCGCTGTGCGTGTGCACGTACACGGCGCCGAACACGAGCTCGCGGCCTGCGGCGAGCGGCGCCAGCTCGGCGCGCGCGGCCGCTATCGAGCTGCCGCTGTCCACACTGTCATCGATCACCAGCACGCGCCGCGCGTCGTGCGGGTGGGTGAACTCGCCGTCGGGACGGCGAGTGTGTCCGGTCGCGAGCGGCCGGTTCTCGACGAACGCCCGGATGTCGCAGAAGCGCTTGTTGAGCTGCAGGGCCAGGATCGAGGCGGCCATCAGCCCGCTGCGCGGAATGCCGACCACGAGATCGATGTCGCGGGGCACCTTCCACAGGTTCGCGGCAATGTCCCGCGCGAGATCGCCGAAGGACTTGAAGTTCATGGACTCGCCCTCTTCAGGAACAGGCGCAGCACGTCGCGCTGAAGCGCGGCGGCGCCGAAGTGCGACAAGGTCAGATACAGCAGACCGCCGGCCGCGCTCAGCACACCGAGCTGCAGGACCTGCGGCATGGAAAGATCCACACACACGTGACGCGCGAGCTCCACGGCCCCGGCCATGGCCAGGGCGAGCGCGACCGGGCGGTGGATGGCGAGGAGCAGGCGCCACCACGGCTCGCGCAGCAGCCGCATGGCGAGCAGCAGTGACGGAATCGCCATCACCAGGTTGGCGGCCAGGTAGCAGGCCGCAACACCCTGCACGCCCCAGCGCACGCCCAGCGTGAACGCGGTTACCTGCAACGCGGTGCCGACCACTCCCAGCCGGAACAGGACGTCGGTGCGCCCGAGCGCCATGAATACCGACCCGGCGGTGCTGACAATGGACTGCAGGAAGCCCACCGGCGCCAGCCAGGCGATGATCTGCGCCACCAGCAGCCACTGCTCGCCGAGCACGACGCGCACGAACGGCTCGCGCAGCACGAACAGGCCCGCCATGAGCGGGGCGGTGAAAAACGCGATGACCGACAGGGTGCGCAGGTACATGTCCGCCACCCGGGGCAGTTCCTCCTGCCGGCGGCTCATCACCGGGAACAATGCCCGCTGCGCGACGAACGTCAGGTTGTGCAGCGGGAAGAGCATGATCCGGTAAGCCAGCGAATACGGACCGAGGCTGGCTGCGCCGAGCATGCGGCCGACGATCATGGCGTCGGCATTGCGCGCGAAGTAGTTGAGCAGGTTGAAGCCGAACAGCCGTCCGCTGAAACGCCACAAGCCGCGAATCTCGGCAAGCGCCCAACGCAGCCGCGGCCGCCAGTCGGCGGTGAGCCAGAATTGCAGCGCGGACGCCGCGGCCACGGTCAGCATCTGCAGAATGAGGGCGAAGGCGCCTGCGCCGAGCCATGCCGAGACGATGGCGACCGTGAAGCCGGCGAGCACGGCAGTGATCTCGATACGCGCGACCAGCGCAAAGCGCGAGCTGCGCTCGAGCAACGCCTGGTGCACGATGGTGCTGCCGAGGACCGGGAACGCAAGCGCTGCGACCCGGAGCAGCGGCTCGAGCGCCTCGGCGGCGAACGCGCTCGCGAGCCGCGGCGCAGCCAGGTAGATGCCCAGGCCGAGCAGCAAGCCGACGAGACAGTTGCTCCAGAATGCCGTATCGATGGTCCGGGCGTCGAGATTCGGGCGTTGGATGATGGCCGCCGCGGTGCCGAGGTCACGGATGAGCATCGCGAAATTGGTCACGACCATGGACAGCGCGACCAGCCCGAAATCCTGGGGCGTGAGCAGACGCGAGAGGATCGCGAGGCTCGCGAACTGGACGGCGACCCGTGCGCACTGGATGGCGCCGACCCACCGGGCATTCGTCACGACCGACACGCGCAACGCTCTCCCGTCACGGGCGCAAGGCCTGTCGCACCAGCACACCCGCGAGGCGCTTCAACGGGCGCGGATAGACACCGTGGCTGAAGAATTCCTTGAGGTCCGCAAGCCCGAGACGATGGCCGTACAGCGGACCGAACGCCTGCAGATACAGCGCCTGGCGCAGAGCCGGCGCATGTCCCGCCGCCTTGGCGGCCAGCCGTCGGTAAGCGGCCACGATGCGCTGCTTGGAGCCCACGGAGATGCGGTCGGTACGTGGGTCCAGATCGAGCATGTACAGCGCATCCTTGGCCAGGCGCGCCGGCCCGAAGCGCTGTACCAGGCGCATGAAGGCGTCGAGATCCTGCCACGCGGGCATCTGTTCGTCGAACAGCCCCGCACGGATGAGGTACTGGCGACGCGTGAATACCTGGTTGCCGATGCTGTTGTGGTAGAACAGATGTTCGTAATGGACCGTGTCGGGCTTGTCCAGGATGGACTCTTTCTCTCCGGAGCGGATCACGTCGCGACCGTAGAGACATGAGAACCGCTCGCCGGTGCGCTCGAGCGCCTGCCAGCGCGCCACGAACGCCGCGACGCGCTCGGGATGGAACCAGTCATCGTCGTCGAGACCGGTGACGAACTCGCCGCGCGCAGCGCGGATCGCCATGTTGCGTGCATGTGGCGCGCCGCACGATTGCCGATTGCGCAGCACGAGCATGCGAGGATCGTTGCGCAACGACTCGAGATACTGGCCGGTGCCGTCGGTAGACCCGTCGTCAACGACGATGATCTCGACCGCAGGCCAGGTTTGTGCCTGGACCGAGGCGATCGCACGCTTGAGCAATGTCACTCGGTTCTTCGTCGGTATGTAGACGCTGACCAGCATCGTCAACTCTCCTGTCTGCGCACGGCGGCGCTGGACCGGCGGCATTCCTTCGAGAGCCCCTGGATGGCGCCCGGCAGCTCGCAGCTGAGTTGCCGGACCGCATCGGCGAAGGCGGCGCCGGACGCGCGGCGCGCGAAGGTCGCGCGGTTGCGTTGCGCGATGCGGCGCCGCTCATGGACATCGCGCAGTCTGTCGAGAATCGCGAAGGCATGCGCCATGTCGCCGACAGGGAACAGACATTCGGGCGACAGGTAGGCACGCGTGCCGGCGAGATCGGAAGCGACCACCGGCAGGCCGAGCGCCATGGCCTCCAGCATGACCAGGGGCACCCCCTCGAAGCGCGAGGGGAGCAACAACACATCGTGCGCCTGGTAAGCGGTGACCGCATCGCTCCAGCCTTGCAACGAAACGCTCTGCTGCAGGTGTGGAAAGCGGGCGATGCGCTGCTCGATCTCCTGGCGAAACGGTCCGTCGCCCACCAGGCTCACGCGCACCGCCCGCGCGGTGCGCGGATTGAACTCCAGATGGTCGAGTAACAGGTCGAGCCCCTTGTGCCAGGCGTCGAGGCGCCCGAGCACCAGTATGCGCAGCGGCCCCGGGCCGCCGGCGATGGCGGCGGGCTGTCCCGCAAGCGCTTCGATGTGCGGCGCCACGGCGTTCGGCAGGACGAGCACCGGTTTGCGCGTGCCGCTCCAGGCGATGAACGACTCGGCCTGCTCGCGCGTCAGCACGATCCAGGCATGCGGCAGATTGGCATACCCCCAGCGCACCAGGCGATCGCGCAGCCGGCCGCTGCGAAAGCCGAGCCGTTCGGCGCGCTCCACCAGCGGCACGTACACGGCGCAGCGCCGGCGCGCGATGCGGCACAGCAGTGTGAACCACGGCTGCGCCAGCAGACATCCCTCGGCGACGATGCACAGCTCGGGGCGTTCGGCAGCGAGCGCGGCAAAGAACGTGCGTACCTCACGCAGCCCGTGTGCGATTCGGCGCAACGGGCCGCCCTCGGGCGTGCGCTCGGGCAGGGCCGGCGTGGTGGCGAACGCCCCGGCTTTGTCGCGCAGGACGCTGCCGCGGCGGGCCAGGATGCGAGGCGTGATGAGCCGCTGGCGGCTCAGCTCCTCCACGAAGCGCAGCAGCATCACTTCGTGGCCGCCGAATGTGGCGGCGCCATCGATGAACAGCCATCGTTCAGCCATCGAACACCTCCGCCAGCGGCGCGGCGTTTCCGGCCCCTATCGTCCGGCAACGCTCGATCGCGGCAGCGAATGCCTGCCCGCGGGCTGCCCAGTCGAAGTGCGCGGCGGCGCCCGCCAGCGCGGCGGATTGCATGTGATTCAGCCGCGGCAGATCGTCGATGACCTCGCAGATGCCGCGTACCAGTTCCGGCAGATCGTCCCGGCAGAGCAACGCGTCCTTGGCAGGCGGCGGCAACCCTGCGGCCGCGGCGCCGAGCGTGGCGACCGGCACGCGACCGAAGATGTAATCGAGGAGCTTGAGCTTGAAGCCGCCCCCGATGAGCTCGGGGACCACGGCGATCCGCGCCTTGCGCAGGATGTCGGCCGGCCGGTCCACGTAGCCGTGGAACGTGGTGGCGGCCAGTGTGCCGAGCGCGCGGCGCAGCTCCGCGGGAACGTCGCCGACCACGTCCAGGTGGATGCCCTGGGCGGCGAAGACCGCATCGGCGCAGGCGATGAAGCGACGCAGATTCTCCTGTTTCACTGTCCAACGGAAGGAGCCGACCAACGCGACGCGTCGCGGCGTTTCCGGACCGATGCTACGCGGTGCGGCGACTTCGCCGCTGTAGCCGGGCGTCAGAACCACCTTGGGCACCTGGGGCGCGTACACCGAGTACGCACGCGCATCCTCGTCGGTGATGGCACTGACCAGTGTCGCGTTGCGCACCAGGGTGCGCTCGAGGGCGCGGACTTTCAGGTAGTTTTGCCACAGTGCGATCCGGCGCGGCAGGGCGCCGCGCGCCGTGCGCGCCATCGAGCGCCAAAGCTGCTCTTCATGGTTGTGGGAGACGTAGACCAGTGCGGTGGTGTCATCGCCGCGGGCACGCAGGATGTTCTGGCATTCGCGTAACGCCCAGCCGGAGCCATAGCCGTCGAGCACGATGCAGTCCCAGGAATCGACGAGCTCCGCCCGCAGCGTCCGGCGGTAGGTCGGGGTCGCGTGG
>QGUO01000098.1 GCA_003242495.1 Pseudomonadota bacterium
GCGGTGGCCGAAGCGCTCACCAATATCGCAGCTGCCGACATCGCGCGTCTCAGCGACGTGCGCCTCTCGGCCAACTGGATGGCCGCCTGCGGCGAGCCGGGCGAGGATGCCGACCTGTACGCGACCGTGAAGGCCGTGGGCGAGGAGTTCTGCCCGGCCCTCGGCATCGCCATCCCCGTCGGCAAGGACTCGTTGTCGATGAAGACCGTGTGGGAGGAGGGCGGCCAGGAGCGCAGAATGGTCGCACCGCTGTCGCTCATCGTCTCGGCGTTCGCCCCGGTGCGCGACGTGGGCGCCACGCTCACGCCGCAGCTGCGCGTCGATGCGGGCGATACCCGGCTGGTGCTGATCGATCTCGGCGCCGGACGCAATCGCCTGGGCGGCTCCGCGCTGGCGCAGGTGTACGGCCGCATCGGACGCGACGCGCCCGATTGCGATGATCCTCAACGGTTGGTGAATTTCTTTGCCGCCATGAGCGAGCTGCGCGCCGCCGGGCAGATTCTGGCGTACCACGACCGTTCCGACGGCGGGCTGTTCGTCACTCTGGCCGAGATGGCATTCGCCGGGCATTGCGGGGTGGACGCGAGCCTGGCGTGTGAGGCGCACGCCGCCGCGGCCGCGCTGTTCAGCGAAGAGCTGGGCGCAGTCATCCAGGTGCGCGCCGCCGAGCTCGAGCGCGTCCTGAGCACGCTCGCGCGCCATGGGCTCGGCGAGCTCAGTCGCGAGATCGGCCGCGTGACCGCGCAGGACCGGGTGCGCATTCTTGCCGGCGGCGTTACCGTGCTCGATGAGACGCGCACCGACTTGCATCGCGCCTGGTCGGAGACCAGCTACCGCATGGCGGCGTTGCGCGACAATCCCGAGTGCGCGCGCGAGCAGTACGAATCGGCCACCGACCCGGACGATCCGGGGCTGAGTGCGCAGCTCACGTTTGCGCCCGAGGACGACGTGGCCGCGCCCTACATCGCCAAGGGCGTGCGCCCGGCCGTGGCCATCGTGCGCGAGCAGGGCGTGAACAGCCATGTGGAAATGGCGGCCGCCTTCCACCGCGCCGGCTTTGCGCCCTACGACGTGCACATGACCGACCTGGTGGCCGGCCGGATGCGGCTCGATGACTTCGTGGGGTTGACGATCTGCGGCGGGTTCTCCTACGGCGACGTGCTGGGCGCCGGTGAAGGCTGGGCGAAGTCGATTCTGTTCAACCCGCGGCTGCGAGATGCCTTCGCGGCATTCTTCGCACGCCCGGACACCTTCTCACTGGGCGTGTGCAACGGCTGCCAGATGATGGCGGCATTGCGCGAGCTCATTCCGGGCACCGAGCACTGGCCGCGCTTCGTGCGCAACCGTTCCGAGCAGTTCGAGGCCCGGCTCAGCCTGGTGGAGATCACGCCTTCGCCGTCGGTGCTGCTGACGGGCATGGTCGGCTCGCGCATGCCGATCGTGGTGTCGCACGGCGAAGGCCGGGCCGAGTTCAGGACGGCCGCGGACCTGGCGGCACTGAACGAGCGCCAGCTGGTCTGCGCCCGTTTCATCGACAACCGCGGACGGGTGACCGAGCGCTATCCGGCGAACCCGAACGGCTCGCCCGAGGGCATCACCGGCATCACCTCGGCCGACGGCCGCACGACGCTGCTCATGCCGCATCCGGAGCGCGTGTTCCGCACTCTGCAGCACTCGTGGCATCCGGACGAGTGGGGCGAGGACGGCCCGTGGATGCGCCTGTTCAGGAATGCGCGGGTGTGGGTGGGGTGAGCCCCACCCGGGGTCCAAGGTCTACTCCCAGCCGCGGGTGGCCGCCTGGGCCGCGGCATTGGCGGGGCGGGCGATGAGGCCAGACTGGGTCATCAGTATCTGGTAACGCGCCCCGTCGGCCATCGGCAGATACGTGGCGCTGCCATACACCGCATCGACCATCGGCAACCAGCGCGGATACCGGCTGGACAGCAGCCACAGGTCGATGCCGGGGTTGTCGCTGAGGCTGTAGACGGTGCGCTCGTCGCGACGCTCCTGTTCGATGTCGCGATAGCGTCCGCTCACCCGTTCCAGCCGGTACTGGGCATCGAGACCCAGCAGGTTGGCCCAGCCGCGCCATTTGAGCACGCGCGCATCGAGCTGCCACTCGTCGCCGGCGAGGATGAACATCTGCATCTCACCGCTGGGAATCTGCGTGATCGTTGCCCGGTAGCGCTGCGGCCCGCGCGCCTCGAAGACGATCTCCGCCGCCGGCCGCTCGTAGGTGAGCCGGGCGTAGGTGTGCAGGTTGAGCGAGACGGTGAAGATCACGGCCCCGACGCCCAGCAGGAGCAGGCCCGCGACGGCACTGCCGCCGGCCGCGAAGAACCGCGCGCGCAACAGGCGCTGCGTGGCGAGCGCCAGCAGCAGCAACCCGAACACGGCGAAGACCAGAGCGACGGCGTCGGTGTGCATGGAATACAGCGTCCTCATGTCACGGCAGCGGCGTCAGGGGCGCGCCGGCGGCTCGTGGGATCCCCGTGCGCGCCAGCAAGCGTCCGGCATTCCGGCAGGCGCGGGAATGATGAACCGCACAGTTCGCGCGGGTTGCGCTCCCCGATGGCGATGAGATGGGCGATGCGGCGCGCCCGCCCGGCCCGGGCGGCGCCCGACCGACTGCGCGGGCAGTCCGCGCGGCGGCAGCCGGGTCGGGCAACGGCCCCGCTGCAACACGGCGTGCAGGCCGCGGGCGCGCCGGACTTCAGCCGGCCGCGGCGCGCAGCGCACGGTGCAGGAAATCCGCGATCTCACCGCGTTCGATGAGCTCGGCGAGCCGGGCGATGTCGCCGTCCAGGCGGTGGTCGCCGGGCTGGTACGCGACGAAGCGTCGCACGAAGGCGTGCACCTGCTGCAGGGGCTCGGTGGTGCGCAGCGGCTCGAGCTTGTCGAGGGCGTGCGCAGCCGCGAGCAGCTCGATGGCGAGGACCCGCGCGGTGTTGTCGCAGATGCGCTCCAGCTTGTAGCCCGCCCAGGGCGCCATGCTCACGTGATCTTCCTGGCCGGCCGAGGTGGTGACGTTGTCCACGCTGGCAGGGTGGGCGAGGGTGCGGTTCTCCGACGTGAGGGCCGCGGCCGTGACGTGCGCGATCATGAAGCCCGACTCGAGTCCCGGCTCGGTGGTGAGGAACATGCTGAGCGCAGGATTCACGCGCCGGTCGAGCAAGTCGGTCCGGCGCTCGGACATGCCGGCGAGCTCGGTGACCGCGATGGCCAGATAGTCGCTCAGCATGGCGAGCGGCTCGGCGTGGAAGTTGCCGCCCGACAGGATGTCCTCGCCGAAGATGAGCGGATTGTCGGACACGCCGTTGATGGCCGCGCCCAGCACCGCGCGCGCGTGGTCGAGCACGCCCTCCACCGCGCCGAACACCTGGGGCATGCAGCGCACCGCGTAGGGGTCCTGCACGCGGTCACAGTTCTCGTGATCGCGGTGAATGGCGCTCTCGGTGAGCAGGAGACGGAAGCGGCGCGCGACCTCCATCTGGTGCGGCGAGCGGCTCGCCTCGTGGATACGGGCATCGAAGGGCGTGTAGCTCCCGGCGAGACCGTCGACCGTGAGCGCGCCAATCACGATGGCCGAATCGAGCAGCCGCTGTGCGCGCAACAGCCCCTCGAGCGCCAGTGCCAGGCTGAGCTGTGTGCCGTTGATCAGGGCCAAACCCTCTTTGGCCTCGAGCGCGAGCGGGGCGAAACCGGCCGCGGCACACACCTCCCGTCCGACCAGCGTGCGTCCCTGGTGGCGCGCTTCGCCTTCGCCGATCAAGCACAGCGACAGGTGCGCCAGCGGTGCGAGGTCGCCCGAGGCGCCCACCGAGCCGCGCTCGGGCACGATGGGCAGAACGTCCCGGGCGAGCAGGGCGAGCAGCGCATCCACGATCTCGGGGCGGGCGCCCGAAAACCCGGCGGCGAGGCTGTTCGCCTTGAGCAGCAGCATCAGCCGCACCCGGTCCGCGGCGAGCGGCGCGCCCACGCCGCAGGCGTGGCTGCGCACCAGGTTGAGCTGCAGCTGACGCACCTGGTCGGGAGAGATGCGCCGGTTGGCGAAGGCCCCGAAACCGGTGGTGATGCCGTAGCTCACCCGGTCGCTGCGCACCGCGGCGCGCACGGTCTCGACGCTGCGCTGCATGCGCAGGCGCGCCGCTTCGCTGAGCGCCACCGGGCGCGGCGACTCGAGGAACGACTGCAGGTCGGCGACCGACAGCGATTCGCCGTCGAGCGTCAGGACGTCAGCGCCGCCTGCAGTGCTCATGACGGCCGCCGCGCTCAGGCCTCCAGCTTGCGGTACTTGATGCGATGCGGCTGGTTCGCATCCTCGCCCTTGCGGCGGCGATAGTCCTCGATGTACTCGGCGTAGTTGCCCTCGAACCAGACCACCTCACTGTTGCCCTCGAAGGCGAGGATGTGGGTGGCGATGCGGTCGAGGAACCAGCGATCGTGCGAGATCACCACCGCGCAGCCCGGGAAGTTGAGCAGCGCTTCCTCGAGCGCCCGCAGCGTCTCGACGTCGAGGTCGTTGGTGGGCTCGTCGAGCAGGATCACGTTGCCGCCGCTCTTCAGCACCTTGGCGAGGTGCACGCGGTTGCGCTCACCCCCCGACAGCTCGCCGATGAGCTGCTGCTGCTGGGCGCCGCGGAAATTGAAGCGCCCGACGTAGCCGCGTGAGGAGGTCTCGTAGTTGCCCACCCGGATCGTGTCCAGGCCGCCGGAGATCTCCTCCCAGACCGTGCGCGAGTCGTCGAGCGCCTGGCGCGACTGGTCGACGTAGGCGAGCTGCACCGACGGGCCGATACGCACCGTGCCGGCATCGGGCTGCTCCTGGCCGGTCAGGATGCGGAAGAGGGTGGTCTTACCGGCGCCGTTCGGTCCGATCACCCCGACGATGCCGCCGGCCGGCAGATTGAAGTTCACATTGTCGAACAGCAGCCGGTCGCCGAACCCCTTCTTCAGGCCCTGGGCCTCGATCACCAGTTCGCCGAGACGCGGTCCGGGCGGAATGTAGATCTCGTTGGTCTCGTTGCGCTTCTGGAACTCCTGCGAGGCGAGCTCCTCGTAGCGCGCGAGACGCGCCTTGCTCTTGGCCTGACGGGCCTTGGGATTGGCGCGCACCCACTCGAGCTCGCGCTGCAGGGTCTTGCGCAGTGCCTCCTGCTGCCGCTCCTCGATGGCGAGGCGCTTTTCCTTCTGCTCGAGCCAGGAGGAGTAGTTGCCCTGCCAGGGAATGCCGTGGCCGCGGTCGAGCTCGAGGATCCAGCCGGCGACGTTGTCGAGGAAGTAGCGGTCGTGCGTCACCGCGATCACGGTGCCTGGATAGTTCTCCAGGTAGCGCTCGAGCCAGTGCACCGACTCGGCGTCCAGGTGGTTGGTGGGCTCGTCGAGCAGCAGCATGTCCGGCTGCGAGAGCAGCAGTCGGCACAGGGCCACGCGTCGGCGCTCGCCGCCGGAGATCTTGGTGACGTCGGCGTCCCACGGCGGCAGGCGCAGCGCATCGGCCGCCACTTCCAGCTTGCGCTCGAGCTCCCAGCCGCCGTTGGCGTCGATGGCGTCCTGGAGCTTGGCCTGCTCCTCGAGCAGCTTGTTCATTTCCTCCTCGCCGAGGTCGGGGTCGGCGAAGCGGTCGCTCACGGCGTTGAAGCGGTCGATGAGTGCCTGGATTTCACTGACACCCTCCATGACGTTGCCGCGTACGTCCTTGTTGGGGTCGAGCTCCGGTTCCTGGGCCAGGTAGCCGATCTTGATGCCGGGCTGGGCGCGCGCCTCGCCGTCGAACTCCTTGTCCACGCCCGCCATGATGCGCAGGAGCGTCGACTTGCCGGCGCCGTTCAGGCCCAGGACGCCGATCTTGGCGCCCGGGAAGAAGGAGAGCGAAATGTCCCGGAGGATGACGCGCTTGGGCGGCACCACCTTCGAGACGCGATTCATGGTGTAGATGAACTGGGCCATTGATACCTTGAAAAAGCGGTTGGCTGATGGTTCCCGCGCAACCTCGGGCGCGGCGCGCTTCGACGCGCGGCGGGGCGCCGGTCGAGCGGCCAATCATACAGGAAGCCGCCGAGGGGCCCTCAGAGCCCGGCGGACATCCGCGTCCGCCGGACCCGCGCCGACACGCCCGGACGCGGGGGCGATGCCCGCTGTGTGCTACTCTGGGCGGGATTTTCAAGGGGAACCCCCCTGGCGAGAGGCAAGACGCCGTGGCTTCTTCCGACACGCCCGAAACCCCCGACCCCCCCAGGCACCCCGTGCTCCTGGTCGCCGGTGAGCAGATCGCCGCGTACGGCTTCGGCGGCGGCCACCCGTTCGGCCCGGACCGGCACGAGAGTTTCATGCGCGAGCTGCATCGCTGCGGGCTCGACGGGCGCGTGCGCCGCGCCAGCCCGCGGGCCGCGACGCGCGCCGAGCTGGAGTATTTCCACACGCCGGAGTTCCTGGACCTGGTGCAGGAGCGCTCGGCGAGCGGGCATGGGTACCTGGATGCCGGCGACACGCCGGCATTCCGCGGCGTCTACGAGGCCGCGAGCCACGTGGTCGGGGCGACCCTGACGGCCGCCGAGGCCGTGATGGCCGGGGAGGCGCGCCGCGCGTTCGTGCCCATTGCCGGGCTGCATCATGCGGGACGCGGACATGCCTCGGGGTTCTGCGTCTTCAACGACTGCGGCGTGGCGATCGAGTACCTGCGGCGCGTGCACGGCCTGCGGCGCGTGGCCTATGTCGACATCGATGCGCACCACGGCGACGGTGTGTTCTACGCCTTCGAGGACGATCCCGATCTGTTGTTCGCCGATGTGCACCAGGACGGCCGCTCCCTGTTCCCCGGCACCGGCAGCGCCGAGGAAACGGGCACCGGCCCGGCGCGCGGCACCAAGCTCAACATTCCCTTGCTGCCCGGCGCGGGCGACGAGGCGTTCCACGAGGCCTGGCTGCGCGTCGAGGCCTACCTGCGCGCCGGGGAACCGGAGTTCATTCTCTTGCAGTGTGGCGCCGACAGCCTGGCGGGCGACCCCCTGGCGCAGCTGCACCTGAGCGAAAACGCGCACGCGCATGCCGCCGCGCGGCTGTGCGCGATCGCCGACGAGCTCGGCCACGGGCGGGTGCTGGGCCTGGGCGGCGGCGGCTACGACCGGCGCAACCTCGCACGCGCCTGGACGCGCGTGGTCGGCGCATTCCTCGAGGCGGGCGCGTAGCCGGGCGTTCGCACGGCCGCCGGTCGGGCCGCGGCGGCGACGGCGGAGCGCTCGCCGGCCCCGGCGCCAGCCTATCCCCACCCTCCGGAGTTCTTTACAATCCCGCTCCCCCACCGGAGGCCCTCGATGTTTGCAGCCACGACCCGCATCGCCGATTTCGACCCCGATCTTCATGCCGCGCTCGAAGCCGAGCGCTGGCGCCAGGAGGCGCACATCGAGCTGATCGCCTCGGAAAATTACGCGAGCCCGCGGGTGCTCGAGGCGCAGGGCTCGGTGTTCACCAACAAGTACGCGGAGGGCTATCCCGGCAAGCGCTACTACGGCGGGTGCGAGCATGCCGATACCGTCGAGCAGCTCGCCATCGACCGGGCCAAGCAGCTGTTCGGCGCCACCTACGCCAACGTGCAACCGCATTCGGGCTCCCAGGCCAATGCCGCCGCCTATCTCGCGCTCGTCGATCCCGGCGACACCATTCTCGGCATGAGCCTGGATCATGGCGGCCACCTCACGCACGGCTCGAAGGTCAACTTCTCGGGCAAGCTGTTCAAGGCCGTGCAATACGGTCTGGATCCGGACAGTGGCGAGATCGACTACGCGCAGGTCGAGCAGCTCGCCCAGGAGCATCGACCGCGCCTGATCGTCGCGGGCTTCTCCGCGTACTCGCGCGTGATCGACTGGGCGCGCTTCAGGCGCATCGCCGATTCGGTCGGCGCGTATTTCCTGGTGGACATGGCGCACGTGGCCGGGCTGGTGGCGACCGGCGTCTATCCGAGCCCGCTGCCGCATGCCGACGTGGTCACCACGACGACGCACAAGACCCTGCGCGGCCCGCGTGGCGGCCTGATTCTCTCGGCGCGCGCCGACGAGACGCTTCAGAAGAAGCTCAACTCGCTGGTTTTCCCCGGCACCCAGGGCGGCCCGCTGGTGCACGTCGTCGCCGCCAAGGCGGTCGCGCTGCTCGAGGCGTTGCAGCCCGAGTTCAAGGCTTATCAGGAGCAGGTGGTCGCCAACGCGCGCGCCATGGCCGGCCGGCTGATGGAGCGTGGCTACCGGATCGTCTCCGGGGGCACGGACAATCACCTGTTCCTCGTGGATCTCACCGACAAGGACATCACCGGCAAGGACGCGGACGCGGCGCTCGGGCGCGCGCACATCACCGTCAACAAGAACGCGGTGCCGAACGATCCGCGCCCGCCCTTCGTCACCAGCGGGCTGCGTATGGGCACGCCGGCGGTGACCACGCGCGGGTTCCGCGAGGGCGAGGTGCTCGAGCTGGCGGATTGGATCGCCGATGTGCTCGACGCCCGCGGCGAGGCGGACGCGGTGGCGCGTGCGCGCGAGAAGGTGACGGAGATCTGCCGCCGCTTCCCGGTCTACGGTCGCTGACGGGGAGCGCGTCACCGGTCCGAGACGTCCATGCACTGCCCCTTCTGCAACCACGAGGAGACCAAGGTCATCGACTCGCGGCTCGCCGGCGAGGGGCAGCAGATTCGCCGCCGCCGCGAGTGCCTGAAGTGCGGCGAACGCTTCACGACCTTCGAGACGGCCGAGCTGGTGATGCCGCGCATCGTCAAGAGCGACTCGAGCCGCGAGCCCTTCGATGAGGGCAAGCTGCGCACCAGCCTGCTCAAGGCGCTGGAGAAGCGGCCGGTGTCCAGTGAGGCGCTCGACGCCGCGGTCATGAACATCTGCCACAAGCTGCGCACGCTCGGCGAGCGCGAGGTCCCCTCGCGGCTGGTCGGGGAGCTCGCGATGGAGCAGCTGCATCATCTCGACGAAGTGGCCTACGTGCGCTTCGCGTCGGTGTATCGCAGCTTCCAGGACGTGGATGCGTTCCGCGAGGAGATCGAGCGCATGCGCCGGCGGCGCAGCCGCGAAGCGACCGAGAGCCAGCTCGCGCTCTGGTCGAACGGCGAGCGTCCGAAGAAGTAGCGGCGGTGTTCACGACGTTCGATCGCCGCATGATGCAGCGGGCCATCGAGCTGGCCCGTCTGGGGCGCTATACCAACCATCCGAACCCGCGCGTGGGCTGCGTGCTCGTGCAGGGCGAGCGCATCGTGGGCGAGGGCTGGCATCGCAAGTGGGGCGAGCCGCATGCCGAAGTGCATGCGCTGGCGGCCGCCGGCGAGGCGGCGCGTGGCGCGACCGTCTACGTGACGCTCGAGCCGCACTCCTACCAGGGGCGCACGCCGCCCTGCACCGAGGCGTTGATCCGGGCCGGCGTGGCGCGCGTGATCTGCGGCACGCTGGATCCCAACCCGAGAGTGCATGGCGAGGGTGTTCGCCAGCTCGAAGCCGCCGGCATCGAGGTGCGCACGGGCCTGCTCGAAGAGCAGGTGCGGGCGCTGAACCTCGGGTTCGAGAAGCGCATGACGCGCGGCTTGCCGCGCGTGATCGTCAAGATGGCCGCCAGCATCGATGGGCGGGTGGCACTGGCCGGAGGCGAAAGCCGCTGGATCACCGGGCCGGCCGCGCGCGCCGACGTGCACCGGCTGCGTGCCGAGGCGAGTGCCGTGCTGACCGGCATCGGCACGGTGCTCGCGGACGATCCGCAGCTCACGGTGCGCGATCCGCAGATCGAGCTGCTCGGGCGCCAGCCGCTGCGCGTGGTGCTCGACTCGCAGCTGCGCATGCCGGGGGCGGCGCGCATGCTGCGCGAGCCCGGTGAGACGCTGGTTTTCACGCGCCCCGAGGCGCCTGCGCGCAGCGCCGCGCTGACGCAGGCGGGCGCCCAGGTTCTCACCGTGCCGCCGGACGACGCCGGCGCGCTGGACCTGGAATCGGTCCTTCGGGCATTGGCCGAGCGCCAGTGCAACGACGTGCTCGTCGAGGCCGGCCCGACCCTGGCCGGCCGGTTCGTGGAGCAGGGATGGGCCGACGAGCTGATCGTCTACCAGGCACCCATGCTGCTCGGGCCGCAGGCCCGGCCGATGCTGCATTTGTCCGAGCCGGCGCGTCTGGCGCATGCCCCGCGGTTCACGCTGCGCGCCAGCGAGGCCCTGGGGCCCGATCTGAAGCTCGTCTACGTGCCGCGGCCACGCGGCGGCCCTGACCCTGCGGAGTAGCCAACCTGCACACGTCCTGCACGGGCCGACCCGGCGCGCCGGGAGCGTCCAGGCTAGAAT
>QGUO01000519.1 GCA_003242495.1 Pseudomonadota bacterium
ATCGTCGTGCATCTAGCCGGCCCTTTCGCGGTTCGACCGGTTGCCGAACTCCTGGCCAAAGCCGGTGGATCCTCGATAGTTGACGCTCAGGACCGCGTAGCCGCGGTTGGCCAGCCACTGCACCGTGCCGTCCCAACCGTAATGATCGCGCGACCAGGGCCCGCCGTGGACATACAGCACCATCGGCGCCGGCTCGTTCGGCTGGCCGTCACGCTCCGGATCGGCGTGCGGCGGCAGCGTCAGGTAGCTCACCAGCGTCAGGCCGTCGCGCGCCGTGATCTCCTGCGGCCACTGCGGCACCAGCGGCTTGCCTTCGAGTGCAGGGCGCGACGGGAACAGACGCGTCAGTTCGCCGCCCGAGTCGCTGCGATCGTAGCGATAGTAGACCGCGGGCGTTTCCGCGGCGGAATAGGTCACGATCCAGGTGGAATCGTCCAGGGTGCGTGCGGTCACCGAGGCGACGCCCGGGCCAATCTCGTCGAGCCTTGCGAGGTCCGCCGCGATGCTCGGGTCGAGCACCTTCCATTCCTCGCGCAGGTAGTTCGATGCGACCGCCTGGACCTGTCCGGTACGCGGGTGCGCGAGCAGGTTGCTGACGTCGGCGCGCATGTCCTCGAAGACGAGCGTCTTTTCGCTGCTCTCGAGGTGGACCGAGTAGAGCGCCACGGTGTTGCGGCCACGCGAGTCGAGCATGTAGGCAAGGGCGCCGTCGGTGGTGAAGCCCTGGTAGCGGGTAGTCAGGTAATCCTCGAACGGCACCTTTTCGCGCACCACCCAGCCGCCCCTGCCGTCGCGCTGCAGAACGTCCTGGCCGCCGTCCGGGCGCGCGCGCACGGCGAGGCGCACTCGAAAATCGGCATCCGTGAGATAGCTGCCGATCTGCTGCGTGTTGCGCTCCACCAAGGTCCGCTCGCCGCTCGCCAGGTCGACTCGGTACAGGTCGTGCCAGCGCGCATCCCGGTCGTTCATGCCGATCAGGACGGCCTCGGGGTGCAAATGGCTCAGGCCGTACACGATGCCGCGCACGTCTGGGTAGGGCGTCAGGTCACGGCTTTCCCCGGTCGCGACGTCGAGCGCGTGGACGTGGAAGTTTTCGTCACCGCCCGTGTCGCGCAAGTAAAGCAACGTGTCCGGTCGATAGGACCAGAAGTACTGGCGAATGCCGCGTCCGTCATCGGTCGTGACCGGCCGTCCCGCGCCGACGTCGTCGGCAGGGGCGACCCAGACGTTGAGCACGCCACCGACCGCCGCGACCCAGCTCAGGTAGCGGCCGTCCGGGCTGATCTGGACATTCGCACGCTCGGGATTTCCGAACAACAGCTCGCGAGGAATCAGCTCGACATCGGCGAGCGATACGCTGGCTGGTAGCGTCGTCTCTTCGGAGTGCCCGCCACAGGCGGCGAGTGCGCAGCTAAGCAATGCGACGGGCAGGTATCTCATCGGACGCTCCTTGAAGCTTCCTTGTGAACGCACCTTGCGAGCACGACGAGCGACCCCATCTTATCGCAGTGCAAGCCGATATTGACGCCGTCGATCGCCAAGATCGAAAGCATGGATTGCGCAACTTACGCCGCGCACGCAGGATGGGGACCGATTGGCGCAACTACGGGACCCGGCGCCGGGTGAATCCACCCGAGCGCCCGCCCTTCGAGGAGCATCGACATGACCGATCCGCGATTCACGCCCGTCACCGAGGCGACGTTCGCCGAACGTGTGCTGCAGGCACGCCAGCCGGTGCTGGTGAAGTTCGAGGCGGACTGGTGCGGGCCGTGCAAGGTCATGGCGCCGGTGCTCGGCGAGATCGCCGAAGAGTACGGCCCGGAGCTGACGGTCGCCACCGTGGACATCGACCAGAATGCCAGCCTGCCCCATCGCTACGGTGTGCGCGGCGTGCCGACCATGCTGCTGTTCAAGGATGGCCAGGTGGTCGGGCAGAAGGTGGGCGTCACGCCCAAGGCGGACGTCGTCGCGATGCTGGAGGAAACGCTGCGAGCCTGAGCGCGCTGCAAGAACGTATGATCAAGACTGCCACATTCACCGCACTGCATGTGACCATCGCCTTCACGGTCGTCTATGCGATGACCGGCGATTTCCTGGTGGGCGGTGCCGTGGCCCTCATCGAGCCGCTGTGCAACTCGGTGGGGTATTTCCTCCACGAGCGCGTGTGGGACTGGCTGCGCCACCGTCGCACGCGACTGTCCCGCACGCGCAAGTTGCACACCGCCGAGCCCCACGCCATCTGAGTCACGCCCGGGCTGAACGGCCGCCGGCAGCCAGGATGGTGTTTCACGTCCCTCTCGCCCGGGATGGTCCCTGACATCCCTCTCGCATAGAATGGCTCGTTTGCGCACGGGCTGCGCTGCCGGCGTCCGTCCGCAAACAAGGTCATCATCCATCGCATGCGAGAGTCTTGGAGGGGGAACACGCATGATCAAGATTTACGGCACCATCCAGTCGCGGACGCCACGCTGCCTGTGGGCACTGGAGGAAGCGGGCGTTGCCTACGAGCTGGTGCCGGTGAACTTCCTGGCCGGAGATGCTCAGACGCCCGAGTTCCTCGCCGTGAATCCCAACGGCAAGGTCCCGGCGCTGGTCGACGGTGACCTGAGA
>QGUO01000520.1 GCA_003242495.1 Pseudomonadota bacterium
GTCTGCATGTCACCAATCGCACCGCTCGGGATGGCGACGGCCACGACCGGCCGCCCCGTTCCGCCGCGTGCCTCGATCCAGGCCTGATACGCCTGTGGCGAGGCAAACAGTCGATCCGCCTGCGGGTGATACAGGCCGGTCGCCGGCAACGCCTGCGGCGGCGGCAACTCTGCGAGGCTGTCCCTCGCGAGCACGCGCGGAATGGCGGCCACGAACGCCTTGAGATTGGCTGCCCCGCCGTTGGCGTAATAGCCGATCAGTGTCCGCGCCGCCTCGGGTGGCAGGTTCCGGAAGGCCGGCGGGCCACCGCCGACCAGGATCCAGGGCACCGTATCGAGCTGGTCGAATGGGCCCACGGCCTGCTCGATCGCTGCCCGGTCGATCGGTCTCGGGCCGTCGAAGACCAGCAGCGATGCCCCCGTGGCGACATCGGCACTCCCCGGCGTCTCGGCGTCACGCCACTCGAGGCGATAGCCGGCCGCCGCCGCCCACTCTGACATCCGCTGGAATTTTGCGGGCAGCACAAAGTCGGTCGTAACGATCCGTACCACGGGCGCCGATGCGCCCTCGGGTTCTTGCGCGCGCCCCTCGAGCAGAGGGAGCAGCGCCAGCAGAACGAGTAACCACCGCATGTTCAGAACCCCGCCCCGAGCCCGACGAAGAACACGCGTCCCGGCTCCGCGAAGCTGTAGAGCGCCGAGCGCTCCGCCAGCCGCTCATCGAACACATTATCGACGCCTGCCTTGAGTGTGAGCCGATCATTCAACGCGTGGCTCACATCGAAGGACCAGAGGCTGTAGGCGTCGAGCCGCACCGGCCGACTGTCCTGATAGAGCGTCTGCTTGCCGATATAACGGCCGCGCACATTGACCTCACTCGCCGCGCTCGGCCGCCACGCAATCTTCACCTTGGCGCTGTGGTTGGGCCGCTCGGCGAGCTCCTGACGGGTGGACAGGTCGCGAGGTTCGACATAGGTGTAGCTGGCCGACAGCGACAGCGCGCGAAGGGGTGTCAGTGCCCCGCTGAGCTCGGCGCCGCGAATCCGCGCACGATCGACGTTGATGTAGGCGCGCCGCTCGCGCCCGCGAATCCCGCAGTTCTCTATACAGGCGGTCTGCACCAGGTTGTCGAGGTCGCTCTGAAAGACGCTCGCGCCGATGCTCCACACTCGCCGGTCGACGCTCGCACCCAGCTCATAGCTGGTGCCGGTCTCGGGCTGCAGCGCCGGGTTGCCCGTGATGATGAACCGCCCCCCGGCTGCGACCGTGACGTAGCCCGGCGAGAGCTGCTTGAGACTCGGCGCCTTGAACGCCTCGCCGACCCCGGCGCGCAGCGCCACGCCGTCCGCCGGGGTGAGCACCAGATAGGCGCGCGGACTAGTCTGCCAGCCATAGGCAGGATGATGGTCGAAACGGGCGCCCACGGTGAGCGCACCGCGCTCGCCAAAGTGCCATTCATCCTGCACGAACACGGCATGGTGGTCGACGCTCGCCCGGCCCCGCTCGTTGACCGTCTGATCGTGCAGCGACTCATTGCGATATTCCGCACCGAAGGTGAGCCGGTTGTTGGCCAGACCATTCAGCGTCACCCGGCCGTCCGCGACCACGTCGGTCGCCTGGGTCGGGTGCGTCGGCTCCTGATCCTGGTTGCGCTCGTTGACCCGTCGCAGCTCCGAACGATAGGCCCGCACCTGCACATCGCCCCAACCCCAGCTGCCTGTATAGGCGCCATGTGTCTGCGCGCGCCGGATGTGATCCTGATATTCGTAGTAGAGGGTGGGGCCGCTGGTCGTCACGGTATCCCGCGCCCGATCGTCGTCGATGAAGGCCTGGCCGACCTCGATCCGCTGCCCTGCGGCCGGGCTCCACCAGCCAATGAGACTTGCGCTCCACGCCTTGCGGGCTTCCAGCTCGCTTTGCCGCGGATCCAACGGGCTCGGGGTCCGGTCGCGATGCCGGTACTCGCCCCAGGCAATCACCCCGAGTGCTTCGCCTGCCAAGGGCCCGCCGATCAGCGCGGCCACCTGCGTCGAATCGCCGCCCGCTCCCTCCCCGAATCCGGTGAGCGCGAGCGCGCTCGTCTCGAGCCCTTCCTCAGGCCGACGCGTGATCACATTCACCACGCCCGCCAAGGCCTCGGAGCCGTACAAGGCCGACAGGGGGCCGCGGACCACTTCGATCCGATCGATGGCAATGCTGGGCACCCAGCCGAGATCGAAATCCACGTGCGCCATGTTCGCCGCCGAGTCGTTGATCCGGCGGCCGTCGGTCAGCGTCAGCAGGTGCTCGTTCGACATGCCGCGGATCGAAATGCCGCGCCGCGTCATCCCCACCCCGTTGATGACGATGCCCGGCTCATTCTCCACCGCCTCGGCCACATCCTGCACCGGACGCCGGCGAATCTCTGCCCCGGTCACGACGGACATGGTTGCCGGCGCCTCCTCGAGGCGCTGCCGCAGCGACGTCGCCGTCACGACCACCTGTGGCAGGTCGTGCGCCGGCTGGGGCGCAGCAGTCGCTGCGACCGCACATCCACACAGCACCACGCCTGTGCACGCCCATGGGCGGCACATGCCATACCGTTTACTCACTAGATGTCTCCCTGATTGC